>JAJYOS010000262.1 GCA_021796055.1 Bacteroidota bacterium | reverse complement strand
GTAGCCATTGCAATGCCATCAAGCTCGGTGACGCTAAAACACCCCCCGGTGCGACCAAACAGGACAACGGGAATCGACAAGATCAATAGAAAGGCGAGATATTTCATTCCAATACTTCTCCGATTTGAAAGACCAAAGCACGCAGTTTATTTATTTCCATCATCGGAGTGCTTAACGTTCATACTTGTATTTGTAGTAATCGATCAGGAATCTCAGACCGAAGGTTGACCCGAGATCTCTTTCAGTTATCATGAATTTACCATCTTTGTCTTTTTGGGTAATATCCATCACCGCGCCAGCCAGATTGGCGTCGGGGTGATCATACGCGAAGTGATTCTTTGAGATCCACTTGTATGAGAGCTCGATGCTGTGTTTGAATTGAGAACCAACTCCGTATTTGACCAGCCTTATCCAGAGAATTCCGGCGAAAGCAACGGCCGAGCCCGCTACAGAGTTATTGTCGAACATCCCGTTGAGATAGTTCTTGTAATAGATTGTTCCGTCTTTCTGCTGTGCGTCCTGATAGGTCTTCAGGGTCTTTACCGCGGCTTCAAGGTATTTTCTGTCATGCGTGATGTCGTAACCGTTTAGCAGCGACTCCGCGTACCACAGGTTGAAACGCGGATGGAACGTGCTGTCAGCGAGATTGTTCGGCGTGAATCTCATCCAAAGTCCTTGAGGGCCTTGCTTCTCTACAAGGCTGTTGCATATCGACAGAAAGACTTCTTTGTATTTCTCGTTGCCGGTGTATTTGTACATATCGAGGAAAAGTGAGCCTTCGTTGTTAGGCCGCGCTACGTCAAAGAGTGTCTGATGCTTTTTATTCGGCCAGAATGGACTGTGTTGTTTCATCACCTCCCCCGTCTTCGCGTTAATGGCATCGTAGAATACCCCCTCCTCGGGGACATACATGTGCTCAAGTAGCCACCTGCCGGCGTCGGTTGGGACTTCCGCGTACTTTCCAATTTTTGTTGCTCTGTACAGTCTAAAGAGCCCCGGGGTACCGTCTGAGATCGTCGAGAATACGATGTAGTCTCCGACATAATCGCCGTGCACCCCCATGACAAGGCCGTCAAGTTTTGGATTGTTTGTGATTTTCAGGCCGCACCACCAGTCGGCAGCTTTCTTTGCGTATGCTAGATATTTTTCGTCGCCAGTCAGTTTATAAGTTTTGACTAGCGCGTTGATTATCTGACCGGTATGCCAGGCGGGCTCATAAGGTAACCATTTGCCGAGCGTGATATTGTAATCGCACTTCGATTCTCCCTTATTATCGAGAAGTGTCGTGGAGCAATAGTCCGCGAGCTTCTCTATCTGTTCCATGACCTTTTCTTTCGTGCCTTCTCCGCTTCCGGCGATGGCCGTGTGCCCCGAAGTGGCCATTAGAACAATAATCATAACGCTAGCAAACGTCTTCATTGGAATCTCCAAGTTAATTCTAAAGCAGGTCGATGGTAGAGCACCTTCGCGTCAAGCGACGGCGGCCGTGAGAAGTCCGACGGCAAAGATTGCCAGTACGAACAGGAGCGCCACACCAAACCCTTCGAGGTCTACTCTGTATTTCTTGAACGAGAACTTCTTCCTTAACGAAAGAAGGTCGACGAGCAACAATGAATGCCCGCGCTCTTCGAGCGACACATCCGTGATCTCCTCTTCAGCTTTGGAAGAGCCTTCATACATTACTTCTATCCCCTTCTCGCGGAGCCTGAACTCCTCTCCGACTGGGGTGTGCAGCAAGGCATCTATTGCGTCCAGCTTCTCCTTTGGTTCAGGCCTTGTAACTCTGCTGAAGACAATCATCGCCAGAAAACCTGCCGGAAGGAAGAAGGCGATCTGATAAGGGACCCCGAGATTCAAGCCGAAGGGAAGATACGGCCCAACCAATAAATTGGTTAGGAACGCTACTGCGACGCTCGCCCAAACGCCGCCACGGTTCGCTCTTCTCCACATTATCCCGAGATAGAACGAAATGCCGAAATATGATGTCAGGAACATCTGGAGTATCAATCCCTTTACTACTGTCGGGATCGTAAGAGCGATAACCACACCTGCGAGCACTATGAAAACGGAGGCTATCCTCGCCACGTGGAGTTCCTTATCATTCGATAATTCCGGCTTGATAAATCTCTTGTAAACGTTGCGTGTGAACAGCGCGGAACCAGATACCATATAATTATGGCACACCGGCAAGACTGCCGCGGTCATAGCGGCAACCATCAAGCCGACCAACCCTGTCGGGAGCAAATTTTTTACTGCGACTCCGAATGCCAGTTCCCTGTGAGCCTCAGATAGTCCCGGAAACAGAGCCGCGGCAAAGACCCCTACAAATGCCCAGCCCAGAGTCGCGATACGTTTCGTGAAAGTCCCATAAGTCCATCCCATACGGCAGCTCTTTTCAGTTTTCCCGGAGCTGGAGATCACCATGCTGTGCGGTTGAGTTACTATGCCTATGAGGCCGTTTATGACTATCATGATTATGAAGAACAGCGTAACCTCGTGCGGCGCAACGAAGCTGAACATATATGACGGGAGTTTGGCCTTGATTGCCGACAACCCGCCACCGGCTTCTATCGCGAAGGGTATCAGCAGGAAAGACAAGATCAGTATGAAGATCCCCTGAAGTAAATTCATGAACAGCGCCGAAACCAGTCCGCCAAGAACGCTGTAGGCGAGAAAGAAGAACGCGATGAAAATAATAATCGCGGCGGCCGGCATTTGTCCGTTGCTGATCGCCTCGATAGCTGTTCCTGTGCCTTTAAGGATAAGTCCTAGGTCCATTGCGAAATAAAGCATCCCCATTCCTACATAAGCCACGGCAAGTTTCGCCCCGTAACGTTCCTCGTAAAAATCTGCCGTGGTCACGTACCTCATCCTCCTGTAAATCGGGGTGAGGAGCCAGAAGAAAGGAGTCACGAAAAGATAAACCCACTGATACCATATTCCCGCGAGGCCAATCTTGTACGTCGCGCCTGCCACGACAATGGCCTGATCCGTATGTGTTCCGGCACCGAGCGCATTGGCGATCATCATGATCTTGTTCCCTTTTCGCCCGGCCATGAAGTAGTCGCCGCCTGTCTTCACTTTCCGCTTGAACCACCACCCAAGGATAACAATCATGACGACATAACCGAACACGACCATCCAGTCTTCGTACGCCAGTCCGAGAAACATGTTAGTTTATCCTTGTCTTGCCGACCAACCGGCCGTTATTTTATGTCGCCGTTCTTCTTTCGTCCCCAAAGCTCCTTCAATCTGAACGCCGCGAGCTTGGGCTCGCGCGACCTAGTAAAAACCCCCTTCAGATTCAGTACAACTCTTCTGAAATGCTGCGGGGTCCTGAAATCAGCGAAGTTCCATACCATCTCGCCTATGGCATACGTGGTGGATTCCACATGCCTTACATATCGTTCGATGAGTTCCGCCTGATATTCCTCCGTGAACATTTGGCAGGACATTGAATGCGAGCCAACAAGGCTGTCAGCTCCGAATTCAGTCACAAGCACCGGCTTGTTATATCTCTTGTGTATCGCGCTCATCTCATCCGCAAGCTTTTCTATCGCGAGATCGAGATTTCCGGGATACTCATACCAACCGTAATACCTGTTTATCGAGAGTATATCCGAGAACTCGAAAACCGGGTCGTCGATTCCCGCTCTTGAGCAGTTCGGTACGGTTACAGGTCGAGTGCTGTCGAGCTCTCTGGCGGTTTCGAAAACCTCCTTCCAATAATTCTTTCCCGTTCCATCATAGTACCCTTCCGAACCGATAATGTTCGGCTCGTTTCCCAGAGACCAGACGATAACGCTCGGATGGTTATAATCTCTTTCTATCATCCTCCTGATGAACTTTTTGTGATTTTCCTTCATGGAATTGCCAGCCCGGCCGAGATCGAGACTCACAGCGGGCGCCTCGGAAATCACGAGTATTCCAGCTCGGTCCGCGTATAACAGCACTTCTTCCGAGTAGGGGTAATGGGAAGTTCGGAACGAATTCGAGTTGATCCATTTCATCATTTGGAAATCTTTTACGACAAGTGGAGGGACGAGCCCCCTCCCGACGACAGCAAAATCCTCGTGTTTCCCAAACCCCCTGAGAAAGATTTCGTGTCCATTCAACAGAAGACTGTTCCCCTCGATTCTGACCTCCCTCACGCCAACCTGCAGGGCATATTCGTCCACACTCGCGCCATTTCTGATTAGGCTGACGGTTAGGTCGTAAAGGTACGGATCTTTGTCCGACCAAAACCGGCAATTCGGGACGGTTAGTTCCAGAGAACCGGCACTTAAACGTGTTATGGAAAAAGGTATTGCCCTCCCTTTGTTGTCGTCCAGCCGGGCGACCATTTCCACAGAATCATTTCCCTCTATCTCAACGAAAACCTTGATCTTTCCCGTGGAGCCATCGAACAGCGATGTATTCACGCGGATATTGTTCGCAAAAGTGGCGGGAGTAGAGTAGATAACGACGGGCCGATGGATGCCTCCGAACGGGGAGAAGTCAAACCGGGCAGGCGGATTAGTTTCTTCGCGAATTCTATTTTCGGCAGTGTAATCGGACGCGGTTATCCCCTGAGGTATGGAATCGTCGGACAATTCGTTGCTTACCCTCACGACGACCAGCATCTTCTCGCCAGGCCTGGCAAGCGAAGTAATCTCAAAATCGTTCGGCAAGAATCCAAATTCGCCCTCACCCGCAAGAGTTCCATTCACCCAGACCTTACAAGAAAAATCCGCCGAGCCAATCCTGAGCCAGACACGCTTCCCCGCAAAGGAATGTGGGAGAAAAACCATTTTGGAATACCACGCAGCGCCGACGTAATGGAGGAGACCTATTTCTTCGAGCTGCTCGTTCCAGCTTCCCGGTACCGCTATTTCGACATCACTCTCAAACCCTCCCGTCCATTTTTTTTGTTCTCCCTCATCATGCTTGTCGGTAATAAATTTCCAGAATGGGCCGACTTCCATGACATCTCTGAACAGATTGGAAACTGGATACAGCATCTTTCCCCCTTGGACAAATAGCATACATTTTATTTCGCCGCGTAATCAATCCCCCAGGGTCTGTTTGACGAGCGTAGGATTTTTCTTCGAGGCACCGCACGATTCTCTTACAACGAGAGTCGGATTAAGAATGCTTCGGTTTCCTACGTCCGTTCCGTCGAGCCTCTTTTGGATCACGTCCACGGAGATCCGGCCTATCTTTTGCGCCGGCTGGCGGATCGTCGTAAGTGGAATATTCGCGTAGGAAGCCATAACAATATCATCAAACCCGACTATCGCGACATCATCGGGGACGGATACTCCTTCCTCAATAAGAGCCTTTTCCAGACCGAGCGCCACCAGATCGCTATAGACAAAAAGGGCGGCCGGCTTATGCTCTGTGCTTTTCCATCTCTTTCCGAACGAGTATCCAAGAGCATACCTGTCCGATATCGCGGTAGGATTTCCTTCATCGAGGTAGAACACAAATTTGGAATCGTAGGGAATTTCGAATTCTGTCAAAGCTCTGTAGTAGCCGTTCTTTCTGATCTCGCTTAGCAAGTTATCCCGTCCGGCATGAAGGTACCCGATAGTTTTGTAACCCGTCTTAATGAGATGCTGGGCCGCGAGATAGCCTCCTAGCTCCTGATTCGTACCAGCGTACCAGTATTCAGGATCATGTATGTAGGACACCATCACGTACGGGAATCCTTCTTCATGGAGCTTCCGAATCTGATCGGTAGCCTTGTACTGCAAAGAGAGAGAAGCAATGACCATCCCGTCGACGCCAATATTTCTAAAATGCTCTATTTGACTCTCCTCTTTCTCGATCTTGTTCGAAGAATTGGAAATTAGCACGTTGTATCCGAGCTCATAAGCTCTTTCTTCTATGCCCTGCACTACGAGAGAGAAGTACGGGTGCCCGAGGTCCTGAAGAACAAGACCGATAGACTTGTGTTTAGAGAGATCGAGTCTCTCCTTTCCGGGTTCCGCGACGTACATTCCTTTACCGGCCCTGGTGAAGACAATCCCTCTGTTTATCAGGTTTGCAACCGCCTTCCTCACCGTTATAGTGCTTACTGAATACTCCTTGCTCAGCTCGCTGTAAGACCCGATACACTCTCCCGGTTTGAGAGTCCCTTCTTTTATTTTCCGTTGTATCCCCTTTTCGACCTGCGAATAAAGCGGACTGGGATCGGAAAGGTTAATGTTCTTCTTCATATTCACCTTCAAATTGAACAGCGACTGGACACATCTCACTTACATCTTCATTATAATAACAACTAATGATAATACTATTTTAGGAGTACCATCTTCCTGGCGACGGAATAATCACCGGCTCGCAGCATGTAAAAATAGACACCGCTGGCCAAGTTACGCCCGTCGAATACAGCCTCGTGAACGCCTGCCGTGAGATATCCCGAAGCCAGTGACGCCACAAGTTCTCCCAGAACATTATATACTTTGAGGGATACATAGCCGCTCTTAGGAACCGAATATTCAATTCTCGTAGTTGGATTAAAGGGGTTCGGATAGTTCTGCGATAACTCGTAACCGACAGGCTGCTGCAGTCGGTTAGATTGAATTGCGGTAGGCAGCCCAAACCAGACAAGTGAACCGAGCGGTTTTCCCTCAAGTGCAGCGCTGTACGACTTGTAGCCATGCGAATAGCTGAAATCGAAATTGGCTTCATCCACGGTGTCCAGCGGAAGAGGCGTGGAAGAGCTGGACGAATAATAGTTCAGCATGACGTCCACCGGAGACTTCGGCCCCTTTGTGAAGTTCACAAGCTCATCGATGTTTGTCGCGGAGTCGCCAGATGCTCTTATATAGTACGATGAGGTCGAGTCGAAATTCAGTGGAAGGTAAATCGTCAGCGTCGATGTCTTCGGGAACGCGTTCACGAGCGCGGTATCCGTGAAGATGTTGTTGTTCCGAAAGATCGGAGGGGTGGAGGCGCTGTCCTCCATCGAATACTGGATGATACTTGAAGTTGAGTCTGTGTTGCCGAGAAATTCTGGATTCCTTATGATGTTGCTTGCGAAATAAAGATAACCGATCTGCGTAAGATCGAAACCTCCCTGACCAAGGTTGTCTACGGTATTGTGGTCAAAATAGACATAATCGATGCTTCCACCTCCCTGTCTCACAACCCTGCTGGCGAGATTATAGATTGTACAGTTTGTAACGATCAATGAATCGACGTGATTGCCACGAGTGTCGAACGCGCGACCGTTGCCCGTCCCATTGACGACGCCAATGTCTCTTATAATGCATTTCTTAACGACTAACACATCATTCTCGGTGTCGAGCCGGAACCCAGCCTGGCTTGCATCGCTAATTATGCAGCTGTCGAGACTGATCTTTATCCCATTCTCCTGAAACCTGAAGACTCTCGTACCTTCGCCGGAGTTCAGCTCGGCCTCTGCCGAAAACCAGATCCCCTTCGCGTAGAAATTAGCGTGGGGCCTGATCGCCTGATCTGGGACAGTGCCGCCAGACGGTACCCCGAGTATAATGTGCGGCATAGTCCCAGGCTTACCGTCTGACTCCATTATAACCTGGAATGTTGGCTCGAAACTTCCGTCGAGTATATAAAGGCTGTCCGTATGGAGAACGTAAACGGTGTTGGTATCTACCCGTGCGCCAGTGCTCGTCGTATCGCCAAGAATTACCGATTGGATCGTGCCGAATCCAGCGGGCACTTGAACAATTCTCTGACCGTAGCCTGCAGAGAGAGGAATTGCCAGCGCGATTGACAGATACATTAATGCTCTCTTCATTTTCATGTCTAAACCTCCAATAACTGAAGTCCGAGTTCGGGTCTTTAGTTCATTCTCAGATTCTATACCTGAAGCCGATATCCAGTGTCCAGCCGTAGAACTGTTCGCTGGTCGGAAACACGGTCGCTCCCATGTATGAGCCTTCGGTCCTGTTTAAAATGTTCGTGGCGTTCACATAGATGCTAATGTTTTTCCAAACTCTCTGCGATGCCGACAAGTCCATCGTCGTGAAAGGAGAAGAATAACCGTCGAGGGCGCTAATCGCGCCGACCGTCTGCAGCATGCTTCCCTGATAAAAGACAGATATCCTTCCTGAGAATCCCTCTTTTTCAATAACACGTTTA
>JAJYOS010000001.1 GCA_021796055.1 Bacteroidota bacterium | reverse complement strand
ACCTGACCTGCGGGTGAGTCGAACATGATGGAGCGGGCGGCTCTTTCCCTGGAGGTAAGGAGAACATAGACTCCTTCCCAATTGAACAGCTGGTCCGCGTTTTTTATCGTCTCGGTGCAAAGGCTCTGTCCTGCATAAATGGTCGCATCCTCGCCCGGGTTGCCGTAAGCGACTATCAGAGGTCTTCCGTTGAACTCGGATATCGAGGAAACCTGGATGTTGACGTAGTGGAGAGTCTCGCCGCCGGGAAGCGGGAAGTTTACGGGGAGGAAGTACGCGTCTCTTGCCTTCATAGGTATAGAGAGGTTCGTCGGCGACTGTCCGGGGAGATTCACGGTGACTTGCGCATCCACCGCCTTGGCATTTGTATTCCACACATACAGCAGTCCCACGCTCCCGTCCGTCCTGAGTATCGTCTCCACGCCTTTGGTTTCGCTCGATGCGCCTCCTTTCAGCTCGTGCGAGCGTACGAGATACGGCCCGGCCATCCTGATGAAATCGCCGATGAGTTTTACGGCCCTGTACTTCTCCCAGAGTCCGCCCGGCTCCGAGATCGGTGCGGTGTAATCGTAACTGGTGGTTTTGCCCCTCGAACCCCAGTAACCGAAGTTCGTACCACCGTAGAGCATATAGTAGTTCAGGGCTTTGATCCCGTGGGCCATCACGAATTTTGTCAGGGCGTTGATCTGATCGGGCCCATAGCGGCGGTCATACCTGACACTGTCGTCGCCGACACTCGAAAACCACCCGCCCTGGAGTTCGGTGATCATTGGAGGTGAAGACGGCTCCTGCTTCTTCATCTCTTCTATTGCAGGGAGAGTGCCTGTAATGTTCCAGCCGGGGTAGAAGTTGCATGCGTCCATTATCTGCGAGAAGACGGAGTCCGAATGGTCCCGCACCTGCCTGGTCCAGCACGTGATAATAGGGACATTGATTCCGTTTCTCATCGCGTCTTCGTAGAGCGACTTAAGGTAGACTGCTTTCTCGCTGTCGGGAAGGGAAAAGTAATCGTACTCGTTTTCGATTTGCATCAGGATTATGCTCCCGCCGTTCGTGATGAGATGGCGTCTGATGACAGGGAGCACCTCGTCGTACCAGTATTTTGCCCACCGGATGTCAGCGGGGGAAGCTGTTCGGAATCCGACCCCTTTTCCAGCCAGCCATTCGGGATAACCGCCGACGTCCCACTCGGCGCAAATATACGGGCCGGGCCTGATTATGACGTAGAACCCGAGCCGCTGGCATTCTGTCAGGAAGCTGTCGAGCGCAGCGAAATCTGGGCGGCCTTCCTTCTGTTCGTGCCAGTTCCATGGCACATAGGTTTCGATCGCGTTGAATCCGGCTGCCTTTATCTTCTCGAGCCTGTCGCGCCACTCCGCGGGGTCGCACCTGAAATAATGGAAGCTCCCGCTGTAGATGAAGACGGGTTTGCCATTTACGATGAAGCCGTCATGGTCATAACTTATGACCTTCGGATCTGCGAACCTGACGGGTAGGGGTGATTTTTGCGCGGAGTCTCCTGCGAATGTCGCGAGGAGAGCAACTAGTGATATGAAGGCTGAAGATGACATGTTCCACATGGCATTCTCCCTTTACTAAGATTACTCACGTTAAGCAACAAGCCCTTTTTGTTCAAGTAGAAAGCTCGTGTTCGACAATATTTGAAGTTCCTCCCTGCCAGTATTAAATTAGCCTTCGCAAATCACCTTCATGGGAGTTACAGAATGGGTTTACTTGTAGTCGGGTCCATTGCGCTCGATACGATCGAGACGCCTTTCGGCCGCGCCGACCGGGTTGCCGGCGGCAGCGCGGTCTATATTTCCGCCGCAGCATCATACTTTACCGCGCCGATCCGTCTTGTAGGCGTGGTCGGAAGCGATTTTCCGAAGTCCGAGATTGAGTTCCTGGAATCCAGAGGAATAGAATTGGAAGGGCTCCAGGTTGTCGAAGGGGGAAAGACTTTCCATTGGAGCGGCCGCTATCATTATGACCTGAACGAACGCGACACGCTGGAAACCCAGTTGAACGTCTTCGAGAGCTTCAATCCGGTTCTCCCGGAATCGTACAGGAAAAGCAGGTATGTTCTTCTGGGCAATATCGATCCGATATTGCAGAGGCGCGTAATAGAATCGATGGAGCGCAAGCCGGACCTCATAATATGCGACACGATGAATTTCTGGATCCAGGGAAAGCACGCCGACCTGCTGGAGACTCTGAAGAAGGTCGATATCCTTATCGTGAACGACTCGGAAGCCCGCCAGCTTGCCTCCGAGCCGAACCTTGTCAGGGCCGCGAAGAAAATCATGCGGCTCGGTCCCCGCATCGTCATAATCAAGAAGGGGGAACACGGCGCGCTCCTCTTCACTAACGGCACTGTCTTTTCCGCGCCGGCTTTCCCGCTGGAGTCTATATATGATCCTACCGGGGCGGGCGACGCCTTTGCCGGCGGTTTCATCGGACACCTTGCCCGTACCGAAGATTTCTCCGACGACAACCTCAAACGCGCGGTGATATACGGAAGCGTGCTGGCATCTTTCTGTGTCGGAAAATTCGGGATCGAGGGGCTTAAAGACTTATCTGAAATCGAAATTCTCGGACGGTATCGTGACTTCATCGAATTATCAAGGTTTGAATACTGAGCTTCCCGACCCGATAAGGTGGGAAGGAGACAAAGTAACAATCATAGATCAAACACAGCTTCCCCATAAGGAAACTTTCCTCACTTCGAAGAACTACCGGGACGTCTGTGAGTGGATTAAATCGCTCAGGATAAGGGGAGCGCCCTCAATCGGAATTGCTGCTGCATACGCTGCTGCCCTGGCCGCATTCGAGCTGGACTCTCATAATGAAATTGATCGAAAGCTTGACCGCGCGCTAAACGAAATCCACGACACGAGACCGACCGCTGTCAACATAAGAAATGTCCTTACGCGCCTGAGAAAACTGAATCTTGACGGAAAAGCGGTCGGTGAGGTCTTCCTTGGCGAGGCAAACAAAATTTTCGCGGAAGAAGTCGAAAGCTGTCGGAAGATCGGCCGGTTCGGGCTTGAGCTTGTTCCCGACAAAGCTGTCATACTTACGCACTGCCATGCGGGCGGACTCGCGACAGGAGGATACGGAACCGCGATCGGCGTCATTCGCGCGGCACACGAGGCGGGGAAGGACGTCATGGTTATAGTGGACGAGACCCGTCCACTGCTCCAGGGAGCGCGCCTGACCGCGTACGAGCTGCAAAAGCTCGGGATAAAATTCAGACTCATCGTCGACAGCGCTTCGGGAATCGCGATGAAGAAATTCAAAGTCGATCTCGTCGTCACCGGCGCCGACAGGATAGCCGCGAACGGAGACACTGCAAACAAGATCGGCACTTACAACCTGTCGGTGCTGTGCAAGGAGCATAAGATCCCGTTTTACATAGCCGCGCCCGGATCCAGCTTCGATATAACTGCAAAGTCAGGCGAAGACATCCCGATCGAAGAGAGAAGCGCGGACGAGATTACCCGTTTCCAGACCTGCCGCACCGCACCCGAAAATGTCCCTGTATATGCCCCTGCGTTCGACATCTCTCCCGCGGACAACATCGCGGCGTTCATTACAGAGCGGGGGATCATAAGGAAGCCGTTCGGCGAAAATATTGCCAGGATGATCGGGTAGGCAAATTCAAAATTCAAAAGGATGAACGCCGGCGGTTAATCCGCCCTACATTCCATTCTTCCGTCATTCCCGGAAGGTTGCACTACCGGCGTCGCTTCCAGGTCCCATCCTTACATAATTCCTCCGGAAGTCGTGCTATGACCATTTCCTAATATGCCGTAGTTCTTTTGTCCCGGGTTATCCGGGCGCTTGAATAGGGTGGAATTGCCGCGGTGCCCGCTTAAATTATATTGTGTCAATCGAGAAAACTGAAGCCGTTGTCCTGAGGGCCGTCAATTACCGCGACTCGAGCAAGATCGTGACATTATATACCCGGCGTTACGGGAAAATGAGCGCAATAGCGAAGGGGGCCCGGAATCCGAAGAGCAAGTTCGGCTCCCTGCTGCAGCCGCTCAATTATCTGCAGATAGTTTTCTACAGGCGTGAGAGCAGACAGCTGCAGTATATCTCCTCCAGTGAATTTGTCAGGTATTTCAAGTCGCTGACTTCCGATATGGACAGGCTTTCCGTCGCGATGGCGCTCGTGGAAATCGTCAACCGCGTTATGCACGACGAGGAGGAGAACGAGAAGATTTTTCAGCTCCTTGTGGATTCGCTTGCTGTTCTCGACATGCCCGAAACGTCACCCGAGAACGTTTTCATACATTTCGGACTGCATATGGCCATCGAGCTCGGGTTCGCGCCCGCGTTCAGGTCCTGCCTGCGCTGCGGGAATCGGATAGACCTTGAGAAGGAACGCAGGGTTTGCTATGTTATTGAGAAGGGCGGGCCGTTGTGCGAGAAGTGCGCCGTAAGTATCAATATCGATTTCCTTCTGTCTGGATCGGCCCTTCCTATCCTGGAGAGTCTCGTCCGTCTGAGTCCGGCTGTTGCCGCAAAGGCGAAAATCGAGCCTGCGCTCAGGAATGAACTTCGTGACTTCGTTTTTGTTTATTTGAAGAGGCACTCGGGCAGTCTAAAGGAGTTGAAGTCTTTGCAGTTCATGGCAGCCTCAATACCTGGATAGTCAACTCATAGAGTTTTTTACACTAAAATGATTCGGAGGAGATAAGGATGCGAAAGAGGACGTTGCTTGGAGCGGCGCTGCTCGTCGCGGTTGGAGTAGTCTTCGGGGCTCTACTGGTGATGAGTTTTAACGGCGTCGGGTCGAGTTTTGGTTTTTCCGGCGAAAAGGTCGCTCTTGGAGGACCGGCTCCCATCTCGAAGGGCGACATGAACCTGCTGGCAACCCAGGACGCCTTCATTGCCATATCGAAGGCTGTTACGCCAGCCGTCGTCAGTGTCAACGTTACGATAGCACCAAAGGTCAAGGGGCCCGATATTCCGTTCTTTCCCAATTTCCATTTCAACTTTCCGCAGCAGCAGCCTGAGAAGGGGATCGGCTCGGGCGTCATCGTGACTAAAGACGGCTACATCATAACCAACAACCATGTCGTCGATGGTGCGGAGAAGAACGGGATCAGGGTGAAACTCTACGACAAACGGGAATACCAGGCGAAGCTGGTCGGGAGGGACCCGACAACGGACGTCGCCGTGCTAAAGATTGATGCCACTAATCTTCCCGTGGCGTCGCTCGGCAATTCGGACAGCGTCGAAGTCGGGCAGTGGGTCCTCGCAATCGGAAACCCGCTCGGTCTGACTTCTACCGTGACCGCGGGAATCGTAAGCGCGCTGGGGAGAGACGTCGATGTGTCTGCAGACAGCTGGGGAATAAGAAACTTCATCCAGACGGATGCGGCGATCAATCCGGGCAACAGCGGCGGCGCGCTCGTGGACATTTACGGCCAGGTCATCGGAATCAATACTGCCATCGCGACCCAAACAGGTTACAACCAGGGATACGGCTTCGCCATTCCGATAAACCTTGTGAAGAACATGGCGGAAGATCTTATTGCTTACGGAAAGATCCGCCGGCCGATGCTCGGTGTGCAGTTGAAGCCCTCTATTGATGAGACGGATGCGAAGGCGCTTGGTCTGCCGAAGCCTGAGGGAGTGCTCGTGCAAAGCGTAATACCGGGAAGCCCGGCGGACAAAGCAGGGGTCCTGGCGGGAGACGTGATTCTTTCGGTCGACGGGACGGCCGTCAACGCGGCAAATGCGATCCAGCTGCTGATAGCTGAGCACAAACCGGGTGATGTGGTTACTCTGAAAATCTTCCGCGGTGGCAAAATGATCTCGAAGGATGTCAGGCTGACCGAAATAACCCAGCAGGATCTGGCAAGTGCCGGCCAGGCTACCGGCGAAGAAAACGAGCAGCCGGAGAAGAATGATCAAACAAACATTGCCAAGCTCGGCATAACGGTGCAGCCGCTGGACCAGGATATGAAGAGGGAAGCCGGCATCAACCATGGAGTGCTGGTTGCGTCGGTGTCGCCGAATGGACCGGCAGCCGAGAGGTCGCTGTTCCGGAACGACATTATCACCGGGGTTGACAACCGCAAGGTAGAGTCCCCGGAGGATTTGGTGAACGATCTTAAGAGCAAGAAGACCGGTGATGCGGTGATGCTTCGCGTGATGACGAAGCAGGGAAATTCATACATGTCCAGGTTCGTGGCGGTGGAAATAGGAGACTCGAACTAGGATACCGAAATCCCAAGGCACGTATCAAAAGCCCCGTTCTCTCTTCAGAAGAACGGGGCTTGCTTTTTGTTGAGTGAGGCCGGCGATTTTCCTGTGACCGCATCGATCAGCAACCGGCCTGAAAGACCTGCTGTGCTCCGGTCATCTCACGGTATATGTGAATGTCACCATTACGAAGCGAGTCAGGACTTCGTTCTGAGTATCGCCTATGTAAGAGCTTGTCACGGAACGGTTTACGCTCTTGTTCTGACCGAGAACGTCGTTGACGGCCACACTCAGCTCCCCCCTGTTGTCTGAAAGAAACTTCTTCGTGAGGCTGACATTCCAGAGTACTATATTCTGGTTATACCCCTGCGCGAGTCCGCTCGTCAGAGCGTTGCTCACCTGGTTGTTTAGGACAATTCCTTTCCAGAATTCCCAGTACCACTTGACGGAAGCCGTATGGGAATAATAATTGCCGCCAGTTGTGGACTGCAGTGTGTTCAGGGCGAAGTTATAGTTTCCCATATAAGAAATCGTAAAGTCGACGTACTGGCTTATGTTGCTCCCGATTACGACCCCCCCGCTCGGTCCTATCGTGGTAGAGACGTTTTGTATGTTGTTGAGCATTCCCGGCGTCCGCGAATAAGAGATGCCCGCGTTCAGATTCAAGGCGCTGCTGATCAAGTCAAACGGGAAACCGTAAGTGAAAAACGAGCGTGCATTCCAGTATCCGTTCAGGTTCACCGGATATGAGAGCTGGGTCCCTTGAGCGAGCGAGATGCCGTTTGCGAGGACGGTATCGCGTGAGGGAATAATGGTGGCGTTTGCGATATAATGCTGTGTGTACGAGGCCGTAACGAAGAGGAACATGCTTTCGGCGCGGCCGGGGGTCGTCAGGTTATACCGCGCAAGAAGCGACTGCGAGTACGACTGCGCAAGGTTTGGATTTCCCGTCGTCAGGAGCAAGGGATTGGAATTGTCAACAACATCCTGGAGCTGAGTCACCGCCGGTGCAACGGTGTAGGTTCTGTAGAAAATCCGGAGCATTCTGTGGTCGGGCATCCTGTACATCAGCATCGCCGTCGGCAGAAAGGAGCCGAAAGTTCTCGCGATGCTCCAGATGGAAGATGTTGAATCATTTCCCTGAAGCCGGGCATACTGGTAAGAGAGATTTGCCATCAGGTTCAGGCCGTTCTCATGCCAGCGATATCCGATTCCCACCCTCTGAGTGGAATAATTGTCGAGATAAGAATTGGAGAGAGGAATGTTCAGGGTGGTATACCCGCCCGTCACCGGGTCGAAATCGTAAGTGTTTTTATCCGCCGTGTTTTGCGTGTAAGACGGATTGTAAACGAGTTCTGCCATGCTGTTCACGGTAATCGGCTCCGTGTAAATCAGGCTCGCGCTGATCGTCTTAACGTTGGAAAGGTAATTCGATTGTTGAGCAAGAGAGTCGTTCTGCAGGGCCTGCACGCCTGAGTACTGATCCGACGAGGAAAGGAGCCCGTTGGTCTGTTTGTTGTTAGCTCCTACACCCACGTCCAGCGACACCGTTCGTCCCGGAAGATCGAACCTGTGGCGGTATATGACGTGCGCGGTGAGGTTGTATCCCATGTTCAGCGAGTTTGTGTTCGACTGAGAGACCGACCCGAATGAATTTTGTGTGGTTACGGCGTTCAGGAAGTTATCCGCGCGGTTCGACTGGAAATAAAGTACCGGCAGGACGGTCAGCTGATTTGAAGGGTCCGCGGTGTAATCGAAACGAGCAGTTATCCTGTTGTTGAAATTCCTGCTTGCCACGTTGCTGTTCTGATCATAAAGGCTTGTCGAATCGCCGCCCAGAAGATACTGACGGTGATCGGACTGCAAATTCTGATTGTTTACCTGGTTGAAGAAGTAGCTGCCCTGCCCGAAGGTGCCGGTCGAGAGGCTGTCGGACGCATTTACGCCCGCCATGCTGGTCGTGTTTATACCCTGCTGCTGGCCGATCAGCTGCGTGTTTGCTGCCACCCCGCCGGAGTTACCGAACGGATTCATCCTCCTGGGGCCTCCTCCTCCGAATGCGGGGCCCATCCCCGGTCTGAAAACACGCCCGCCGGTGGATACTACTCCCAGTATGTCCTGCGTCGAAAAGTCCTGTTGATTCGTGTTATTGGACGAACCGAGTAAGGACAGCCGCCTGCTTCCGTCGAACAAATTTATGTTGCCGGCGGCATCGTACCTTTGGTTCTCCCCGTATCCGCCCGTCGCTTTCCCGAAGTTGACGTTGCGCCTTCGCCATCGGGTTATGACGTTGATGGTTTTCACCGACTGCCCGTCGTCGAATCCGGTAAATCTAGCCTGGTCGCTCTCCTGGTCGAATACCTGGACCTTGTCGATTACATCTGCCGGAAGGTTGCGGAGCGCTATCGTCGGATCGTCGCCGAAATAGGGCGTCCCGTCGATAAGGACTCGCTGAACCGTTTCTCCGCCCACCGTGACCGTACCGTTGCTGACAACGATCCCGGGAAGCTTCGAGAGAAGATCTTCCATGTTTGCATCTTTGTTGATCTTCACCGAGCCGGCTGCGTACTCCGTCGTATCTCCGACCTGAACAGCAGGCGGCACCCGCCCCTCCACTGTAACTCCCGGCACCTGAATCGGAGAGTCCTGCATTATCAATGTTCCGAGATCCAGCGGCTTATCCGATATCGTAACGTTTGAAGTGAGGGGCCGGCGTCCGATAGCAGAGGCTCTCAGCCGGTAGACGTTCGGAGGAATTTTCATAAATTGAAAAATGCCGTCGGCATCCGTCGTCGCGACGTAGGAAGTCGAAGTGTCGGTGGGAATAATCAGCCGAACAAGTGCACCAGACAGAGGAGCCCCGTTCGAATCGAGTATCCTCCCATGAACGGAATTTACCTGCGAGTAAGATGATGACTGCAGAATTGTGACGTAAATGAATGAAATGATCAAGTAATGGGATTTTATCATGTACGCACCTAGTTCGTTTGACACGGTTTGCCTTTGCGGAGTTTAATGTGCCTGGAGTTCCGGTTGAGGGTTCATCGCCTTGAATGTGTTGAGCCTGGAAGAAGGAAGGCTTAAATTCAGCGGTGTGAGATTCAACGACAAGCCGATACACGGGAGAAAGTTTAGATTGCGCCTTCCATGGATTAATCGGAAATATGTTCAGAAGAAAGCCGCCGGGATGACCGAAAAGGACGTGGGGACGGTGGTCGAAAAGGCGAAGACGATCCGCGGCAGGTTCCAGCACGTCGGTCCGCTTGGAAAGTATCTCCAGGATGTCGAACTGCTGATCTCGATCGTGAAGGACTACTGGACCGGCGAGTACAGGGATATTCCCTGGTGGGCGCTATCTGCAATAGTTTTCGCGCTCCTGTATGTCATCAGCCCGGTTGATCTTATACCGGATTTCATACCGGTGATCGGTTACCTCGACGATGCGGCCGTGGTGTCGATATGTCTCAAACTCGTCGAACAGGAACTCCACACTTACAAAGCCTGGAAAGAGCGCCAGAAGTGAGAGCGCGGAGAACATTCTGTCTCGTGCGTGTAATCCTAATTGGCACCCTCCCTTTCTACTCCACGCCGAATTTACTTATATTAACGTCGCTATGTTGAGACTACTTACCGCAGGCGAATCGCACGGAAGGGCGCTCGTCGGAATAATAGAGGGTGTCCCGTCGAATCTCGAGCTAAATGCCGAATACATAAACCACCAGCTCCACCGCCGTCAGCAGGGCTACGGCCGCGGCGGGAGAATGAAGATCGAAACCGACAGGGTCGAGATACTTACCGGTGTAAGACACGGCAAAACGATCGGCTCTCCCATTTCGCTGGTCATCTGGAACCGTGATTTCGAGAACTGGGGAGAGAAGATGGCCGCCGAACCTGTCAAGGTTGAGATCGAGAAGGTACTCATCCCGAGGCCCGGTCACGCCGACCTTGTTGGAAAGTACAAGTATGGATACGACGACATCCGGAACGTTATCGAGCGGGCGAGCGCCCGCGAAACGGCGATGCGCGTCGCACTGAGCGCCGTCGCGCGTAGGCTTCTTTCCGAACTCGGTGTAAGAATCGGGAGCCACGTTTTCTCGATAGGAAACGCGGGCTACAAGGACAGGGAAGAGCTCGATTCCATGCTGGCGAAGATGATGAAGCTCGAGCACGGCGCGGAGGAAATCGCCATCGAAGCCGACGATTCGGAAGTGAGATGTCTCGACAAGTCCATTGCGGACAGGATGATCCAGCAGATAAAACGCGCGAAGAAACTGGGCGATACACTGGGCGGAATCGTTGAGGTCTTCGTTACCGGTCTCCCGATAGGCCTCGGAAGCTATGTCGAGTTCGACAGGAAGCTGGACGGCCAGCTCGCGCAGGCGATGATGTCGATACATGCGATAAAGGGAGTCGAAATCGGCGAAGGCTTCAGGAACGCCACACTCTTCGGGTCGGAAGTGCACGACGAGATTCTGCTGAGAAACAAGAAGATAGTCCGTCCGACCAACAGGGCGGGAGGACTGGAAGGAGGCATTACAAACGGTCAGCCTCTCTGGATCAGAGCCGCGATGAAACCGATTTCGACTTTGATGAAGCCGCTCAAGAGCATCGACCTATCCAAAATGAAGACGATAGAGGCGCGAAGGGAGAGGTCCGATTTCTGCGCCGTCCCCGCCGCCGGCGTTGTCGCAGAAAATGTGGCGGCCCCGGTCCTGGCAAACGCCATACTGGAGAAGTTCGGCGGCGACAGTATCGGAGAGCTCAAGGAGCGATACAGCCGGGAGGCTTTTTTCGGTTCTACCGTGGTGAAGACTCAGTAGAAATCCGCAGCAGATGGCCCGGGCGAGAATAGGCTACATTGACCAGTTCAGGGGACTGGCAACGATCTTCATGATAGAAACGCATGTGGTGAATGCGCTTCTCCTCAACGGTCTCAGGGAAAGTTTCACATTCAGCACACTCGATTTCCTTAACGGGCTGGTCGCTCCGTCATTTCTCTTCGTCGCCGGCTTTTCTTTCACGCTGGCTGTGAACAGGAACGGGGACGCCTACCGGAAGTTCTCTCCGGAGCTGGTCAGACATTTGAGGCGGCTTCTCTTCATCATGGCAGTCGGTTACATGATGCATATTCCGTATTTCTCCCTCTTTAAGACCGTACATGGCTCGACTTCGCAAGACATCACTGCCTTCTTTGCAGTGGACATTCTGCAGTGCATCGCGGTTACATTGATCCTGCTCCATCTCCTCAGGGTTCTCATCAAGAGTGACAGGACATTTAACATCGTCGTTTGGGGATTGTTCTGGTTCTTTATCGTCGCGGCTCCGATAGTCGGTTTGTTCGATACCTCGAAAGTGCTCCCCCAATTCCTCGGCCAGTACCTTAACCGCCTGAACGGCTCGCTCTTTCCGCTCTTTCCGTGGTCAAGCTTCCTGATTGCGGGCGCGATCGCATCGCAGAAAATTACGTTTGAAAAGGAGGGCCGGTTTGCAGACAGGCTCATCCTGACCGGCGGTGCGCTCATCGTCGTCGGATATCTCCTTTATTTTATCCACAGGACCTTCTTTCCTCAGCCCGACCTGTTTAATTACGCCCCGGGATGGTTCATCCTCAGGCTGGGGATCCTTCTCTGGATATTGAAAGGAGTCATCTGGTACGAGAGTAAGAGGAAGTTGGAGTGGTCGGCGGTGAAGACCTTCGGACGCGAGTCTTTCCTGGTCTATGTGGCTCACATACTCTTCGTTTACGGTTCCAGCGCGAAAAACGTGTCGCTCGTTGATACGATCGGGCGGTCGTTAAATTACTTGCAGTGCTTCTGGATTTTTGCGGGGTTGACTGCCGCGATGTTTGTGGTTGCGTACGTATGGTCCATATTGAAGAAGCGGGATTACAACCTGTCCCGCCTCGTGCAATATGCTTTCATATCCGGAATTCTATGGATGTTTATCAGGAATCCGTATTGAGTGGGGAGGGGGAAAGTAACAAAGGCACTAATGCACAGAGGGACGAAGGGGAAGAGTAAAGGGTGGTTCTAATTCCGATTCACTTGGTGTCCCAGTCCCTTTGCCGCATTGTGCCTGATTAGAAATTACTCTCTCTCAGGAAGCTCACCAGAGCCGAATTAAATTCCGCGCTGTTCTCCAGGTTTGAAAGATGGCCAGCTCCGCGGATGATTGCCAGCTTCGAATTCCCGATCTTCGAGTGCATCAGCTCCGCGTCCGCCTGCGTGGCTACTTTGTCTTTCTCGCCGGTAATAATCAGTGTCGGGACGGAAATCTTCCCGAGGCTTTCGGTCATATCCATGCGTGCTGCCAGGGCGATAAGCGTCCCTATAAGCGCCTTCTCATCCGTTGAATTCATCGTTGCAATGATCTTGTTGAAGGCGTCCCTGTTCCGTTCAAAGCTTTCGGGAGCGAGCAGGGCTTTGGCGTTGTCTTCGACGAACTGCTTTTTCCTGCCGAAGCGTATCATCCTGATCTGATTTGCCCGGTTGAGTTTTGCGGCGTTTGTGTCGGGCGCACTCTTGGTATTGCATAGGATCAGTCCCGCGAACCGCTCCGGTTCCCGCTCGATCGCCCGCATCGCAGTGTATCCGCCGATTGAAAGCCCGCAGATGACCGCCTTCTTCAGGCCGAAATGATCCATGACCGCGAACAGGTCGTCTACAATGAACTCGACAAGGTACTGGCCGCTGCCAACTTCGCTCTCACCGTGGCCGGGGTTGTCGAATGTCACCACGAAATGATCCTTTGCGAGAAGCTCCCCCTGCGATTCCCACATCGATTTGTCGAACGGGAATCCATGAATGAAGACAACGGGTTTGCTCTTATTATCTCCGAACGTTCTGCAGGCGATTCTTCCGGATGGAGTGTTTACAAACATGCTTCTATCCTCATTTCTCGTCGCCGGGGCGTTTCTTGATGAAGAACTCGCGCAATAGAAACCGGGACTCCTCATCCGATACGCCTGCAATTATCTCTACGCGGTGATTTAGTCTCTCGTCCTGCGCGATGTTGTAAAGCGTGGAGCAAGCGCCCATCTTCGGATCGTAGGCGCCGAACACGATCCTGTCGAGCCGGGAAAGGACGATTGCACCCGCGCACATCGGGCACGGTTCCAGTGTGACATAAAGTGTACAGCCCTTGAGTCTCCAGCTGCCGAGGTGGTTGGCCGCCGCCCCGATCGCGATTATTTCGGCGTGTGCAGTCGGATCCTGGAGCGCTTCGACCTGGTTATGCGCACGCGCGATGATCATGCCGTCTTTGACGATAACCGCTCCGACCGGCACTTCATTTTTTTCGTATGCTCTTTCGGCCTCCTTGAGGGCTGCCGTCATGAAACGCTTGTGGTCGTTCTCCTGAAATTCTTCGGGCATCAGGTCAGCCCGCTATCGAGACATGGATGTTTACGCCGGCTTCGTTGGTCGTCGTTCCGGGTACGAGCGAGCCCGGCACCGACGGAATTACGCGCGTGTTTCTGAAATACACCGCCGCCGTGACCCTCTGGCTCACCACGTACCTGAAATTGATCTGGAACGTGGTTTGGGTCGTCCCGTCTATCGGGGTCCCGCCTGCGCTCAGGTTGTCGGAGTTGTACGAAAGCCTGCTCGTCTGAGATGCGGAATAGCTCGCGCTGATATCGATGTCGTTCTGCAGGTTCAATCCGAAGAACGGGATCGAGAATCCTCTCTTGGAATAATTGGCCGTGATAGACAACTGGCCGGTGTATGCTTGCGCGATCGTGCGCGCGGACGGGTTCAGGCTGTATTGGGTGTTGGTGTTGTAGAGTATCGATCCCGATATTGCGGCGTCGCCGAAATTCTTGAAGGTAACGTTGAGACCGAGCAGCGGCTGAAAACCGTAGCCGATGGTCTGTGCGTCGGTGACCTCGCCTCCGCCGTTCGTATTATGCCAGTTTTGAGAATAGGTGGACTGGTAGGCGTTGTCTATGCTGACATGCGATGCGAAGCTGCTGAACAGCGGGAACTTCTCCAGTCCGTCCCAATGGAAAGAATAATTCATGCGCGGCATGTATTGTCCGAAAAACTTGTCGAAAAACGGAAGCGTCTCGAACCCGTTCACGAAGGCCTGCGACAACTTCTGGTCGTCTGTTGACTGCAGGTTGTTCGGGTCCTGTGCCTTGAGCTGCTGGTAATCGGTTCCGACCTGCCCGATTCCGCTTTTGAACACCGAAAATATAAATACGGGCGGCAGAGTAAAGAAACTCCGGCTGACCTGTCCGCTGACAAGTACCGATTGGCTGCTCGGAACCATGTTGCCGAGAGAATCTGTGCTGTATGTCGTGTTGCGCGTGTAACTCCAGCCGACGTGCCATGAGAGGTCGATGCGAGCACCCGCCCAGAGATTCCGCGACGTCTTGAGATCCAGCGTGTTGTTATTTGTGTAGTTGTCGGTAATTCGCGCGTTCGGTGTCCGAATGCCGGGGGTCGATTCGAACCCGAAGAAGGGGAACCCCTTCTTCCTGAAAAATGACAGATCGCTGTTCGGTTCTGAAACGAGACCCAGCTGGTACAGTTGTGACGGGCCGAGACCCGGAAGGCTCGGTTGTATAAACGGTACTCTGAAGAAGTTGCCCATTCCGGGGCGCTGCGAAGGGAGTCCGCCGTTTTGAGAAGAGTTCGAGGTTGAGAAGTTGATCCCGATATTCTCGAAATCGAGGAACGGCACCTTGACCAACACTCTGACAATATTGCCTAACGGACTCTTCCCGGATCCTTCCGATGTGGTGTCGGGCGTTTCAAATTCTTCGCGGCCGTGTCTCCGTGGCATTTCCGTCGGGTTGCGCTGCTGCTGCTGTTGCTGAGCGGCGGTGCCGATTCCGAACCACGGATCGGTGAGCATCTTCAGCCGCACGTTTGATCCGAGCTGGAGAGAGGAGCTGTAACCCGCCCCGACGCCGAATGCGCCTTGCTGGATCGAGTTGGTCCACTGGTAGTTGGAGTTGTAGCTACCTTGAAGATCGATATACTGCTGGAGGTTGAATGGCAGGTTCGGCTGGGTCGTCACTGAAATCTGCTCCGAGAAGTTGTAGTCCTTTCCAAAGTTCAAGAGTCCGTTGTTCAGGAATATCTGTCTGAATACGTACGAGTCCGGCAGCAGAGTGGTCTTCCCGCCGGTCGTATCCGTCTCGAGATACAGGAGCGAGCTGCTTATGTTGAAGCGATAATCTATGGTCGGGTTCAGTATCCCGTTGTTAGTAAGACGCCAGTTGATCGAGCCTGACCGCTGGGCGGTGAAATTCGGCGTAATAATAGGCGTGACCTGTGTCCAGAGCTTCTGGACCGTGAGGCTCCTCCCCGCGCTCATGGAGAGGCTGAGTGAATTCGGAAGATACCTGATCTGGAAACTCTTTGTCTGTCCGAACTTCTCCAGCTGCTTGGATGGGAACGGAGTGTAGTACGCCATCGGATCGAACTGGACGGAGTAACCGCTGGAGAAATTCCATCCCCACTGGTTTCCCGCCCTCGTCTGTGTATCGTGGTACCTGGAGCCCGACCAATTGAAGCCGAGAGTTATGTTGTTGACAAGGTCGCGCACGTACCACGCGTTGGTGGGAAGTGCGATCCGCATGTTCGGAACTGCCCACGCGTCGCTGACTGTCAGTACCTGAGAGCTGACGAGGAGGCTGTCCGCTAACGCCGCCGCCGAGTCCGGCGACATGCCTTTCGAGATGAGATAACTCTTCCTGTTTTGTACGGCCTCAGAAACCAGTATGTCGCTGTTTGGGAGATACAGCGGGTTCGAGAAATTTTCCGTGTGGGTGTATGTAAATGGAATCGATGTCCCCTGCCACGAACGCGGGAGAAGCTTGTCCAGGTTGAATGAACCGCTGATCGACCAGTTCCTCGTGGAGCTCCGCGACCCGAACTGCGATGTCAGCGAGTGGAAATACGGATCGACACTCGTGTAGTTGAAGGCGATCGAGCCTACGTCCGCGAGCTGAAGACTGCTGGTCACAAGGTATGCGAGGCCGGGAGTGTTGTCGGCGTTCGCCAACCGGAGCTCATCGACCCAGACGGTCCCGAAGAGTGGCTGCGTCGTGCCTGTGTTCGCGGGATTGGCCACGCCGATCTGGAAATATGAGGCGCTTTGGAGGGACGGATTTCCCTTTATCCAGTAAGTCGCGCCCGGTACACCGTTGCCTGCGGGAACGCGCGCGATGGTCTGAGTCACCGAGTCGCGCTTTTGCTTGATGGCAGTAAGTGCCGCGAAGTCTACCGTGAGGTCCTGCCAGCCGCTCTTTATCGGCTGCCGGTATTCGTAGTAATCGAGCGAATCGCTTCCGAAGCGGATAAAGACGCTTGCATCATAGTCCGTCGAGTCGATGTAATGGAAGTTAGGATCGCCGTGTACGAACAGCTTCATCTGCCGGTAGTTGAAAAGATCCAGGGCCTGGGGGTAGGTCTTGAAGACATATCTCGAATCTCCGTCCTTCAGGCCGTTAAGTATCAGAGAGAGCGACTGTTCGTTCAGCTGGATCGGCCCGTTGGGATTCGAGTTGTCGACCGGTTGAAGTCCGGGGGAAGGAGGCGTGTAACCCGGGTTGTCGAACACGCTGACGACCGAAACCTGCATCGTCGTGTCAGTCTGGTTCGGGGTCCTCCAGTAGTTGCCGACGAGGTTCATCTCGGCTATGTCGACGAGCATGGGACCGGTCATGCCGTTGAACCAGACGCGAACATACTGGACATTGGAGAGGGTCGGGTTGCCCACGGCACGCTGGTAATCCTGCAGCGGGATTTCAAACTGGTACCATCCGTGCGATCCTCCGCCGGTGATGTACGGGTTGTTCGTCGTATCGAGATTCACTGTGTATTCGAAATATGCGTTTGTCTGGTCGAGGTTCCCGTTGTGGTTCAAGTCCTCAGTATCGGGGAGTTTGCCCTCGGCGGTCACGCTGTCCCCCTCGGTCCCGTTGACGCGGTAGTAAGCGCTCGGCTGCGTGTTTCCTATTCCCGGATAGAAATAATCATCGCCGTCCGGATCCTGGCCGGTTGGATCCCACGGCCTGTCGGGGTCCGCTACGATCCAAGGATACTTCTGGCGCTCGGTCTCGTCGTATATCCCGTCGAGTCCGCGGTCGTAGCCCGGCAGGAGGGTGCCGTAGCCTGTGACGTCCTCGGTGTGTAGTACGCCGTCACCGAAGATATCCTCGCTTATCTGGCCCAGGTCGATATGCATCTTGCCGTTCCCCGGCGCCTGATCTATCTTCATCCAGACTTCGATGTAGTTTATGTTTTGGGTGGTCAGGTCGGTCGCGTTCGACGAGAGGAGCGTCATCATGCCACCCCAGGCGAGTTTCGGATTCGCCTTCAGTGTGGAGTCTATGTTCTGAGACCTGTTATACTGCCCTCTCACCGAATCAAGAAGGCCTACAGTCAACACCTGCTGGGTTTGCTGGTCTGCCGGAACCTGTTTCTGCGGCCAGATGTCCTTGACCGGGGTGACGGCGGGAAGAATGTTGTACCAGTACGCCCATGCCTTGAAATTGGTCTTCTGCGCAACCGTGATACCGGGATAGAGCGAATCAAGAACAGAAACGGCCGGTGGACTTGCAAGCTTCCAGCTGGAATAGTCGATCGGAAGACTGATGGTTCGCTTCGCTCCCTCAAAATCGTCAATGTAGGCAATTCCCTGCCCGTGATCGCCAGGGATGGGGCTGGCCCGCGTATTTGGATTCGGCATCATGTACGCAGCCTCGCCGTGCACGGTCAGCGTCGAAGGGGCATCGGTAACGATAAGCGGAAGGGCGTCGAGCGCCTTCGTCAGGAACGGCAGGTTGAACGACGATCCGCCGTCCGCACCGAGTATCCAGTTGCTCATCGGCTCTTCGCCCAGCCGGACCTTCGTGCTCGGCGATTGCTGTGAATAGTTCATCAGCGTGAAGCCGAGATTCGTCTGGTCGTTTACTTTGTAGTCACCTCTCAATCCGA
Source organism: Bacteroidota bacterium (assembly GCA_021796055.1). Next base: position 11,864 of record JAJYOS010000001.1, on the reverse strand, counting down.
TGAGCGATTTGGATGCAACCTGAAATATGTCGTTCGTCTCGTATTGAATCTGGACGTTCGCCCCGGGGACGAGAGCCGCCTGATCCTTTATAGTAACCTGTCCCGTAAGGTAGTCTACTGAGTAACCGACATCGGGTTGAAGAGGATTACCGTTAAGAAGGACCTTCACGCTCCCCTGGACCAGGTTGAAACCGAGGTTGTATTGTGATGACACAGAGCTGGTGTACTGTCCGGTAATTACGAACCGGTCGTGTGTCGCGTCGTTCATGGCGGCATCTACGGTGGTGTCATAGACTGCCGGGTATGCAAATGAATCGGGGCTGGCAATCGTCGTTTGGGGCGACGGACCCAGCGGATGCTGAAATGCCTCGACAAACGGCTGAAGGAACGGGAAGATTATCTCTCCCGTCGCCGGATTTATGTCGTATGGGGGGTTCCAGTCCATTTGTCCGTCAGGCGGACCCTGCCCGCCGGCCCCCGTCTTATCCAGCCCGAATATCTGGAGGAGGTTGACTCCGTCGATATTGTCCTGCGGCGTCTGACCGGGGAGCTCGTAAAGAATCTTCACATTTTTCAAGGAGGTCTGGCTTAGCCCGATTCCACCGATGGCATAAATATTCTTCAATTGCAGCTGCCATGCCTGGGTCATTGAAGGGCTCAAGTATTGAGGTTTAACAAGCTTTAAAATGAGGGGAGCGCTCGATGTGTCGGTGAAGGTAAGCGTTCCGTAGGTAGAGTCCTGCGTCTCATAGGCTACGGCAACTACCTGGTCCGGCGTGAGGCTCGTGTTGAGAGTAAGTACCCCCGTGTTGGGGTCGAGCGAAAATTCGCTGTTATCTAGCAGCTGGAAATGTCCCGACTCAATCAACCCCGCCTGGGTCGTAATGGAAGACTGCGACCTGTATTGCTGGTAAAAGGCCGGATCTGACTGCAGGCTCGGAAGGTTCATGAAAGCGTAACCCTGACGCAGGTTGGGATTCGGCTGCGCCAGCGGCTGGGATACATATACCTGGTACTGTTCTATGTGCAGGTTCGGGTCCGCATAGCCGTTTGCCTTCTGGTAATAAGCCTCGTAACCAGGTATGTACCTGGAATCTATGAAGAAATGGTTCGTTGCGTAGTTGTATGCGTGAAGCGTGAAAGTCTGGCTCTGCGAACCGCCGCTGACGGTCAGGGTCTTGCTCTGCGCCTTTTGCTGGCTGGCGAGTGCGGTCAATGTCAGGGGCCCCAGCTGCATCTGCGTCTTGATTCCAAAAAGCGCCTGGCTGCTCCCGATGAAAGATGATGGGGTGGTCATCGAGACGTTACCGGCTTCCACGCTCTTGACTATTTCGTCTTCGTATCCTCTATATTTTATCTGAAGCTGATTCTCGTAATCGAACTGGTTTTGCGTGTCCCAGTTCGCGCCGATCGTTAGCTTGTCGCCGACGGTACCATTGACGTTTATCTGGACATCCTGCTTGAAGTCGGGCTGGTTTGTGACGTTCCCGAGTTGTGACAGTGTCTGCGCGTTTGTCTTCTGGTTCCGCCACGCCCCCTGAATGTCCACAGCGCCTGAAATCCTCAGGTTGATTCTGGGCGGTCCGAAAATACTCAGTACGGGGTTTACCGGAATCGGTATGCTGATGTTTGTTACACCTTGCATGAACGAGCCGAGCTCGTTCTGCTGTGTCAGCATGTAATTGTGTGCAAGGTCTTCCCACCCTTTGCGTGTCAGGTAACTCTGCTCCAGCTTTATGTACTCGTCCAGCGGAACCCTTAGTGGTATCCTCACATCCTCCCCCAGCAGGGTCTCATGAAGACGGACGAATTTGCCGCTCGAGTCGATAGTGGACGCCTGCATAAGTGCGCTTGGGTAGAGAAACAACGGATAACGATACCGTGGGAAGAGCGGTGCTTGGGGATACGATGGCTGCAAGTCCTGGAGCCATTTCGCCAGCTTCAGTGTGTCCCGCGCGGTTGTATCGGCTTTCGCGGAAAGCGTGTCGGACTTGCCGGTAGCCGAAAGGGAATCGAGTATCGGCTGTTTTGCTGTCGTCGAGGCGGTGTCGGCGACCCCCTTGGTCGTGTCCGCCGCAGATGCGTTTTGGAGCTTTGAGGTGTCTGCAGTCACGATCGAATTCGGGATATTTGGAGCCGGAGGTGAGGCCTGAGTAACTCCGTGTGCGGACGTATCCGGCTTCTGGGAAAGCGGCTTCTTCGATGTGTCGGCCGCTGTCGCCTGCTTCCCGAACGTCGTGGTCGTCTCAGCTGGCGCAAAATCCTTCAGTGTGACTGGCTGCTGATTGTCCCCCGGGCGCAGATCGAGTACCGGCTTAATAATGTCCGGCAGTGATGGCTGTGCCGCCGTGATGGATGGCTTTCGCCCCTTGTGTCCGCCGGGTTCGTTAGGCTGGCTGCCCGAAGGACTCCGCACCCCCTCAAACTCGAGAAATGCCCAAACCCCCGCGCTGATGGCCAACACAAGCAAAGCTGGAAGCGCAAAATGACCTATGTGAGTCTTAAAACTTTCCACTACGCAGACTGCTTGGCAAAACTATTCGATGGTTGTTTTTTCTAACACTTTAGCAATCGGTATAGTGGATGCTCCACAGGTTTATGATTGATTGGTTGCTCGCAAAAATATCAAAGCATAGAGTTAATGTCAAGCAAGTAAGAAGTACACACGTGGAGTCCTTACACACACTGACATCCTCACAATCGCGAATCCGCCGCTGGACAAAGTTAAGACGGTTCGTGGAAAGAGTAAAGGAAGACATGTAAACGAAATTATGAGTTCCCACCGGGGGCGGAAATTCCCGCGGAGTAATGCAAGTTCATGAAGCCACTCCCTGATTTTGATGCGGCCACGACATAGTCTCTGCAGCAAATAGCGCGATTTTGTGGGAATTATGAGCGTACTTGCGAACGTCCTTCCCCGGTAAGCGAATAGCCTGTGTTATGACCCCATCATAGACCGGAAAAGGAGAAGTCTCATTCAGGCAATATTCGGTGACATCCGTCGCATCTTGGGCCGGCAAGTTCAGAGAAAGCGGGGAGGCTGCGGAATTGTTCCCGGGTTTCCGCGGTCTATCAGTTTGTGCGGATGTCCGGATATTGCTTTCGAGCGGTGATCCGGAGAACGTAGATGCCCGCTGACTGCTTAACGAGGGCCTCGCAGGCTTCCTTGGGAAGCCGTACCAGGTCGATACACCGCTGGCAAAGGTAAAGACGGTGCTCAGCAATAAGACCGGGATATGATCCCGAATTAATCTACAAAACTCATCCGGGCGAGGTATTCCACTTGCTTACTGAGGCTGGTCTCTCTTTCAGCCGAAAAGAAAACCGACAGGGAGATAAGATAGGGGAGTCTACTTGTAGGCGACGAAGAAGACTCTCTTGAAGGGATAAAGGAGCTTACCGTCCCGCCTTACCTCGTAACCATTCCTGCAACCCTCAAGGACTTCCTGCTCGAAACTCTTCTTGCTTGAATCGTCAGGGAGTCTCTCGAGAAAGGGTCTCATCCCTGTCCCCTTGTACCATTCGACAAGATCGGAGTGGGAGGAGAGGATATGATAGTAGGAGGTTTCCCAGAGGTCCACCTTAGCCGACAGCGCGGAAAGGATGTCATAATAGTATGGTGCGGTGCGGTAGTTGAGAAGATGGTCGCAGCCTTCTGTGTATTTCGACCATCTTGCTTCTTTGGAAACCGAAATCACAGCCCTCCGGATTGGGGATTCGAAATCTGCCGGTACCTGAACTGCAAGCGCACCATTTGCCGCGACGATGTCATACAGCCTCGGCAACAGCACTTCGTGGTCCGGCATCCACTGAAGGGCCGCGTTTGAGAAGACGATATCGTATTTATTCCTGAAGGTGAATGAAGTGGCATCGCCGGCAATCCATTCGGCTTCCGGATAGTCCGCCTTCGCCCGCTCTATCATGTTCGGCGAGCTGTCGAGTCCGGTGATCTTTGCGCCCGGCCACTTGCTTCGGAGGATTGCGGTGCTGTTGCCCGGGCCGCATCCGATGTCGATGACCGATGAGGGATCTTGTATCTCGATTCGAGCGGCAAGGTCAATCGAGGGTTGAGTGCGCTCTTTTACGAACTTCAGATATTGGCTCGGATTCCAGTCGATCATCTATAAGTCTCTGTCATTTTTGATTGTTTTCGGTTGTCCTCAAAGGCCCTTCCTCATGGAACTTACCTCTCCATCAATCCATTGGTCGACCATTCCATTATCCCCCTTACTTCCTCACTTGTCCGCTGCCGTGCACCACGAACTTCGTGCTTGTCAATTCCGCGAGTCCCATCGGTCCGCGCGCATGGAGCTTCTGAGTGCTGATGCCGATCTCCGCGCCGAGCCCGAACTCGAACCCGTCCGTAAACCGTGTGGAGGCATTGACGTAGACCGCTGCCGAGTCGACTTTGCGGAGGAATTTTTCTCCGTTCGATTTATTCCCGGTCACTATCGAGTCGGAATGATGAGAGCCGTAGCGGTTTATGTGCGCGATTGCCTCGTCGACGTCCTTCACCACCTTCACTGCCATCTTTAACTCGAGGTACTCGCGGTACCAGTCGTCTTCCGCCGCCGGGATCACATACTTCACGATCGAACGTGTCTTCGGGTCCCCACGGAGCTCCACTCCCGCAGATCGCAGTCTTTCCGACACGACCGGCAGGAATTTCTTCGCTATGTTCTCGTGGACGAGAAGTTTCTCCGCGGCGTTGCAGACGGAGGGGCGCTGCACCTTCGCGTTGAATACGATCTCTTCCGCTTTCCGGAGGTCCGCAGAATTGTCGACATAGACATGGCAGTTCCCCTCGCCGTGGGCTATGACCGGGACGCTTGAGTTATCCTGTATGTACTTTATGAGCTTCTGGCTCCCGCGCGGGATTATTATGTCGAGATAGCGGTCCTGCTTCAGCATGACCGCGACCGCCTTGCGGTCCGGCGTGTCTATGAATTCCACGCAACCGGCCGGGAGGCCGACGTCTTTGAGCGATTTCCTGATGATTTCGACGAGTTTCGCATTACTGTGAATTGCCTCTGATCCACCGCGGAGGAGGACCGCGTTTCCGGCCTTGAGGCAGAGCACTGCCGCATCGACGGTGACGTTCGGCCTCGATTCATATATAATGCCGACGGCTCCGAGCGGCACCCGCACCTTCTCGATTACGAGGCCGTTCGGACGTCTCTTCCGCCCGACTATTTCACCTACCGGGTCGGGGAGGGCAATTACATCCTTCACTCCGGCAATCATCTGGCCGATCCGCTTCTCATTAAGCGTCAGCCTGTCGAGAAGCACGGCTGAAATACCCGCCTTCTTTGCGTTTGCCAGGTCCTTCTCGTTTTCCCTCCTGACCGCATCGGATTCTTCCCGAAGTCTTCTCGTGATCGCGTTCAGCAGGGCATTCTTCCTGGATGTAGCGGCCGTGTACAGCGCGGCGCTCGCCTTCTTGACCGATTCCGCCTTCTTCTCTATTCTAATATTATCCATTGTTTCGTTATTCCATTGCTTCTAATTATACTTATTCTCCCGTCGGGGCGAGATTATCCCGGTGAATTACCTCTGCCGGTGCTTTCCTGTGGAGAAGAGATTCTATTTCCGTGCTCTTCCGTCCTTTTATCTTGCTGAGTTCGGCGGAAGAGTAGCTCGTGATCCCATTCCCGATCTGTGTTCCGGCGGCATCGAGGATGGAAACTATGTCGCGCGCCCCGAAGTTGCCGCGTATCTCGGTTATGCCGGAAGGGAGGAGGCTCTTGTTCTTCCTGAGGATTGCGTTCTTCGCGCCGTCGTCGACGACCAGCGCTCCCTTTGTGTGTGAAACGAATCCGATCCACTGTTTCCTCTTGGAAAGTCTCTTGTCGGCGGGTAGGAAGATGGTGCCGTCTGCGCTGCCTGAAAGCGCCCGTTCGATCGCTCCTGATTTTTTCCCGTTCGTTATTATAACGGCGATTCCGGATGCGACACAGCGCCTGGCCGCCTGGACCTTCGTCGCCATTCCGCCCGTGCTCAGTTCGCTCCCGGTTTTCTTCGCATAGCGCTCCACCAGCGGAGTGATCTTCTCGACTACACGTATGAGTTCCGCGCTCCTGTCGTGCGCAGGATCCGCGGTATAAAGCCCGTCGACATCCGATAGTATAACAAGCATCGACGCGTCGATAAGCGAGGCGACCATCGCTGAGAGATTGTCGTTGTCCCCGAGCTTGATTTCCTCGACGGCAACGGTGTCGTTCTCGTTGATTACCGGTACTACCCCCTTCTCGAAAAGTGAGGCGAATGTGTTTCTCGCGTTCACATACCTTGCACGGTCCGAGAAATCGTCCTTTGTGAGGAGGAGCTGAGCGATCTGCTGTGAATGCCTGCGAAATGCTCTTTCGTAAGCCTCCATAAGAAGCGGCTGGCCTACGGCGGCGGTAGCTTGCTTCTCGGGAATCGTGCGCGGCCGCTCCCGCAGCCGCATCGCCGCCACGCCGGCGCCTATCGCGCCGGAACTGACTATGGCTACTTTGTTTCCGGAATCGCGGATCGCGGAGACACTCCTGGCAATCGAGTCGATCATTCCAGTGTCGATGCCGCGTGTCTTATCTGCTAAAAGATTGGTTCCTATTTTTATGACGATCTTGCTTCTTCTTGGAAGTAAATAATTCGGCTGATGCATTCATCTCTCTGATTTTCATAATATATGACGGAGGCGGGGAATAATCATGAGTCGGAGAGAGGCTGTCAATAGAAAAACAGCTCGCGTTTCACCGCGGCTCTCGGAATCAGCAGACTTTTCTCCAGTGCCAGAAGTACATCCTCCTGCATCTTCTGTGGTCCGCAAAGATAGAAGGAAGCCTCTGCCGAACGGATGTGCTTTTTCAAGATGTCGCCGTCGATGTGTCCTCTTTCGAAGATGATTTTCTCGCTTGAAGAAGGTAGGCCGTCATGAGGGGGCCTGCTGAGAACGTGAACGATATGCAGAGGTATACGCTCGGCAGCAGCGCGCAACTCTTCTCCGGCAATGATGTCGTCAAATTCCCTGTTGCCGCACAGCAATATGATGTGTGTCTTTGAACCGATAGCGACGGCGTGACGGATTGAACTCAGAAACGGTGTTATGCCGACACCCCCGCAAATCATTACAACATCCGGTTCGCTTGCGAAATCGACGCTGAAAATGCCGTACGGTCCTTCGCAAAGCACCGGCGTCCCCGGCGCCAGGGACGGGATTGCTGACGTGAAGCGGCCGGCAGATTTGATCGTAAAAGCAAGGTTGGGCGAGCCGGGAGGACATGAAATCGTAAAAGGGTGCGGGTCGCTCCATCTCCTTCCTTCCCGAACTCTTATTATCGCAAATTGACCCGCCCTCCTCCCCGCAAACTTGCCGGCTCCCTGGGATCGCGAGATCACAAGCGTAGTCGTGTCAGCCGTCTCCCTGACGAGATGCGAGACGAGCCATGTGCCCTCCCGTTCGCGCCGGATCACATAGCTGATCCGGTAGGCATAAAGACCTGACAGCGGTATCGCAAGTAATGCCAGAATTCCGAAACTCTTTGGCGAAGCGAGATCGCGGCTGCTTTCCAGCAGGACATGGGCGAACGCAACAGCAACTATCGGGTAAACGAGCAAGTGAATGGATTTCCACGATCTGAAGCCGATCCTGTGTCGCCCCGCTAACGCAGTAGCGGCAACGATAACGAGCGCATAAATGGCGAGGTGGCCGAGCAGCAGGGCCGGCCTTTTCGGGCTCAGGTAAAAGAGGAACGACCAGTCCCACTTCCCGCCGTTTCGTAAAGAGAAAGCCAGCGTTCGCAAAAGGCCATGTCCGATGAACAGCAGGACCACGGCCACGCCGAGGACTTTGTGGTAGCGGTACACGCGGTCCAGCCCGATCTTCTGCTCGATCGGTGAAACGCGCACTCCCAGGGCTACCATGACGACGATGCCGGCGACAGCGGCAACAGCAGCAAGATTTCCCGCAGCGCTTATGAACCAGGCGAAGGAGGGCGGATGTGCAACCATTGACGAAAAATAGTTCTCGTCTCCTTTTGCCGCAACCTATTTCTCCGTGACTAAATCTTCGACGATCGTTGCTGCGTCACGAACGCATTTGGCGCATACGGTGTTGAGCAGGTCCCTGTCTTTCAGCTCCCGCTGGCCCTCTTCGGTCGTCAGATCTGTTCACAGGAGCTCCCTGCAGAGAATAGATCCGTGGAGCCCACGAAACCGCATGGTGAAAGCCTCCTGTGTTTAGATTACCGGCTTCCTCATGTGTCTCAGAAAGACCGCCAGCACGGTCAGGCAGACCAATGCGAATAACGCGAAAAGAACCGCCACCGTGACGCTGTTGTTGATCCCCCTCATTTCCATTACCACGACGAGAGCCGCTATGGTAATGTCCATGAGCGTGGCGAAGACCAGCAGGACAGGCGCGAATAGATATCCGAATGCATGCTTCTTCAAGAGGAGGATGGACGTAATAACGAATCCGGGGAGGATGATCGAGAGGTCGAGGACATGTATAGGATTTGTCAGCAAACCCATCGCCCGCAGGCTAGCCGGCGCCTCGTTGCTTATCATTGCCGGCAAATCTTCCTTGAGCCACATCAGGTAAAATATTACTCCTGCTGTCAGGACGAAGAACGAGGTCAGGTGCTCATGTCTGGTCTCATCGAACCAGCGCTTGACCGCCGCAGGCGTAACCTTAACTGTAAGTGTGAGGATTGCATATACCGCGAGTCCGAGCGTCCAGCAGTAGATTAAGAACAGCGTATTGAAATGGACCCCGAACGAATATATCACGAATGTGTATGCCGTGTAGGTCATCGCGCCCAGCCACACGAAGAAAGCGGACCTCTTTCCCGCCCCGACGAGAAGCGCAGATATGAGCAGCACCGGTATTATGAGAACCAGGTCGATTATATCCTGCCCGATGGCCTGTGCCACCCACGCGGGCGTCTCGCGGGCGTATGTGCTTTCATAGAAAAGCCCGCCGAGGCTCGTAACCAGAATGAGTAGAACCGTAGGCAATGTAAAATATACGATGGTATTATCGCGAAGCTCGTTGTTCATCCGAAAACTCCTGTGCAGCTTAAATATTCACGACTCGATTTCCGGCGATATTTTAAATAATCGTCGGGAAACATTCAAATCAAGATAGGAGCAGCCCATTTCTGGGAATCTGATACCGCACGATTCCGGGGCGCGTTCTGCCACCTCGAATCGGCCAAAGCGGCGGGAAAGCGGCGCAGAAACGGTCCTCCTTTGGTTCCTTAAAACCTGGCGGCATCCGGCCAAATAAGGGCGGCCTATCGCATCTCCCCATCATTTATATCCGAGAATCACGGCCGCCACTGCGAAGACATCTATCACGATCAGCATCCAGCTCACTTCGGATCGCTTCCCAAGCGCCAGCTTTATCACGGTCCAGGAGATGAATCCCCAGATGATTCCCTGTGTTATCGAGTACGTAAGCGGGATGAGTATCATGGCAAGGAATGCGGGAAACGCGTCATCGAGCTTCCCCCAGTTGATATTCAACACCGGTTTCATCATGAACGCTCCGACAAGCACCAATGCCGGAGCCGTCGCGATACGCGGAACCACAGACAATAGAGGCGACAGGAACATGAACGGCAGAAACAAGAGCCCCGCTGTTATCGCGGTCAACCCTGTCCTTCCTCCCTCTGCGATACCGGTTGCGGACTCGATGTATGCCGTACCCGAACTCGTTCCGAAGATTCCCGATATCATCGTGGAGAATGCATCGGCTATCAACGCCCTCTTGAGATATCTCGGTTCGCCGTTCTCATCGACGAGCCCGCCTGCCTCCGCGACGCCGATAAACGTTGATAACGAATCGAACATGCCGGTAAACAGGAAGACGAATATTACCGGCAACATGGCGTATTGAAGCGAACCGAGAAGGTCGAGCTTCATCAGCATACCGAAGTCGGGGAAGGCGAGGAGTCCCTTCCAGGTTACCAGCGTCGGAACGCCGGAAGTGATAGCGGACGCGTCGCCGTAGAGCCGCCCTATCGGTATCGCGAGGAGAGTCGTCGATGTGATCCCTAGAATCATGGCCCCCCTGACTCTTTTCGCAAAGAGGATCGACGTGATCATCAGGCCGATTATGAATGTGACCGTGATCGGATTGAGCCTGTTGAAGCCTACCAGCGTGGCGGGGTTACGGACGATGAACGAGGCGTCAGTGAGCCCGATGAACGTGATGAATAGTCCGATCCCGGATGAGACCGCGAAACGCATCTGTCTCGGGATGGCGCGGACGATCGAATTCCTGACGTTAAGGACGGAGAGGATCATGAAGATTACGCCCGACCAGAAGACAGTGCCCAGCGCGGTTTCCCATTTCACTCCCATTCCTATTACGATCGTGTACGTGAAGAATGCATTTATCCCCATTCCGGGCGCGACCAGGATCGGGGTGCGGGCGTAGAGGCCCATGGCTATCGAGCTGAACGCGCATACCAGCACGGTTGCGGTGAGGACTCCGCTGAACGGCATTCCGGTAGAAGAGATGATTGCCGGATTGACTACGATAATATACATCGCCGCGAGGAAGCTGGTCGTGCCGGCGATCACTTCGGTTTTGAAGTCGGTGTGGTATTCTTCGAACCGGAAAAAGTCTTTCATGAGTTTTCCTTTCGAGGTAAGGATGGAAGTGCAGGGAGTAAGCCGCCCCCGTTTACGCCTGGAATGTCGATGGTGCCCGCCATGATTCTTAGAAATTTAGACTGCAGGGGGAGAAAGAACAATTGGCAGAAAAGCCACGGGAGACACTGAGACGCAGGGAAGGAAATTGATCTTCTCTGTGCCTCTCGGGTCTCTGTGTTTAGGCTTGTCCCGGCCGGGAAGACGGAAGGGGAACAGGTTTCGAGTATAGGATCGCCATGTGTCGCTCGCGCGACACTCGCGATGACGGGTTCGTGGGGGTAAAAGCGCGGTATCACTTCTTGAAAGTGACGTTTCACATCTGGATTAATCGTGGCAGAAGCCCGAAGGGCTGACATTATTGTAGGATGGAATCTGTGGATATAAAATGTGCCCCGCCAGGGTATCGACGGGGCACGGTTGCTGGCTAGCTATTTACCCCAATTAAAGCTTAACGTGAATCTGTGAACATCGTTCAGGATGCTCATTTGTGTGAAAGAGTAATCGAATCTCAGGTTGTAATCCGCCAGGTTTACGTTCGCGCCGATACCCGCGGACAGACCTTCGATGCTCGTCTGTATCGGAGCGCGGAGCGAATTTCCCGCGTCCTTCGTGTCCGAGTAGTTGAACTTGTAGCCTGCCCGTACGTCGAACATCTTCATCAGGTTTATGTCCACTCCGGTATAAAAGAGCTGCGACAGATCCTGCGGCTGCACGACGTCGAGATACAACGCGCCGCCCAGTTCATCCGAGAAACTGTGATGGAAGGACGTCCCGACTGAAAACGTCAGAGGTATAGGCGAGGAAATGTCGTAGTATTTTATGTCGGATCCGAGGTTGGTCATGCTCGCCCCGATATCCCAGAACGAAGTGATCTGGTAATTCGAGCCGAGGTCGACCGCGAATGCGCCGACCGACATGTTGTCTATCGTCTCGCTCAGGTACTTCACGTTGACCCCGAGTGAAAGGAGATCCGTGACGTGTCTTGCGTACGAGACGACGAACGCCATGTCGTTATAATTGTACGTCGCCGACGTCTGTTTGTCGATCTGGAGCGATGCCAGGTTCGCGGGGAGGAGGTCCCTGTCGGCGGGGATATCGTTTACGCCGAACGTAATGAAACCGACTCCGAACGTCCCGACTTCGCCGTAATTGTAGGTGACGGCACCCGACTCTTCCTTAAGTCCAAGCAGCCAGCGGTTTCGTGGGCTCCACGGATCTAT
>JAJYOS010000261.1 GCA_021796055.1 Bacteroidota bacterium | reverse complement strand
CAGTAACCGCGCACAGACCACAGATACGCGTTATTGCAGAAGAAGGTATTATTCACGAACATGGTGGTATCCATGTTCACCTGGTAGTCGGAAAGGAGCGCGCCGCCCCCGAAGTAGGAAGATGGGTGCATTTCATTCCTGAACGTGCAATCTTGAACGATCAGCTTGTCCCACTGCCCGTGCTCCGCCAGCGCGGTATGCTGGAAGCCATCGAACACGACGCTGGTCAGAGTGAGCTTCAGGCTGTCCGAATTCATTCGGATTCCCTCGCCCCAACCGATGACGATCGAGTCCGCGCGAAAGGCCGTGATGTACACGTTCTTTATCGTTACCTTCCCACCTTTCCCGTTAAGGTCGAAGAAATGATCTATGGAAGATCCGTCCTGCAGTATCTGCGGCGCGAGCACCGGCGGTCGAAGCCCGGCGGTCGAATCATTCGCGACTATAGTGATCGACCCATTGATCTTCATGGCTTCCCCGACCTGATAAACCACGCCGTGGCGCAGCACGTAAACCCTGTTTGGATGAGCCCGAACTCCCCCGGCAAGCGTGTCCCCGTTGATGACAGTATTGATGTTGCCCGGCGGAAGCGGGCTAATTACGAGCGTGTCTGCTGCCTGAGCAAACAGCTGATTAGCAGCTGCAAGAAATGCCAGCGATGCTATTAACAAAGACCACGACAGTCTTCTCATTTGTTTCTCCTTTTTTTGACAAATCATAACAAAGGTCCTAACACAGCCTCTTCCCTTCCTCTGGGACGGCTAATGAGTCATGCGTTTTTCTTTGCCCATCACCTCCTAATCAACCCGTAGCCGGTCTGTAATCGGAGCTGTCGGATAACTCACAGCCTGATACGAATACCGAGCTGAACCTCCGAACCGTAACTCTGTTCGGACGCGGGGTAGCTTGTTTTCTCGTTTATGTTTACGTCGTTACTGCTTGTGATATTGTTGAGATTGAGATAGAGCTGCATTCCGTACCACGGAAGATCCTGCTTCACCGATAGGTCCCACCTGGTGAACTTTGCGCTTAGGACGCGCTCCTGCAGCCAGAAGCTCGGCTGTTGGAAAACGTTATCCTGGTAAATCATCGAGGCCCTAACCGAAAATCCTTTGTAATCATAGCCTAACCCGAGGTTCACAATATCATTTGGCTGATTAAGCAACCTCGCGCTATAAGTTGTGTCCACGATGTCGTACGTTGGCAGACCGTTTTCATCATATCCGACATTGTATATGCTTTTCGGATATCGCGCCTGCGAGAAGATGTGAGTCCAGTTCACGTTCATGACGAGGCCTGAAAGGACGCCAGGCAAATACCAGAAGTGCGTCTGCCAATCGCTCTCCAGCCCGTAAAGGTTGACAGGGTAGGGACTATTGATATAGCTCGTGACCTCGTAAAGAGTGCCGCTATATTGAGGAAGCTCCGGATAGCCGCTCAAATTCTTCACATAGACGTCCGAATAGAAAATCAGGTTGGTGATGTGCTTGCTGAATCCGTCGAGAGTGAAGAGTCCGATGTCGTTAGAGAAGAAGGAGAGCACGAGGTCATAGTTCGCGGATCTGGCGGGATTCAGCTTGTAGTTATTGTAAGAAACCCATCTGCTGGTAATGAGATACCTTGGGGTTATCGTGCTGTAATCGGGATAGTTCAGAGTATTCGTATAGGCAAAATGCACCTGGAACCAGTTGAGAGGTCTATAAATGAGGTGGACCATTGGTAGAATGTAACCATGTGATTCGGAAACCGTGGTATCATGGATAGATCCGCTCGGCGAAGTGACGTCGGTCCTCGCTCCTGTGTATGTCGTCGTCAGGTTTTGATAGCGGGCGCCGGGCAGCACTGTCAGCCAGTCACCGATATTAAACGTTACCATGGCATAGCCCGCGTCCCTTCTCTCGATACCGGAATAGTTATTGATCCGAGACGCCAGATCGTTGGCTCTGTAACCGCCCTGATAGACTGTACCATGATTACTGTTGAGTGCAATCGGCACCAGCTGCCACATGAGGCCGACGTTGGTGGGATATGCCATCGTATAGTCGCCGTTCAGAAAATTTCCGTAACCATAGCCGTTATACACGAAGTTCGCGAGGCTCAGGCTGCCGTTGAAAAGGCTGAACGATGGCCTGTAGCTGGTAAAGTCCCCGACCACCGCGCCTCCGCCGTCGTAGATCAGCGAGCCGCTTCTTTGAAAATAGTTATAAGAACGGTCCCTGTATTGGTACATTCCTCCGAATTTCAGCCTTGCCGTCAGGAAATCGGAAAAGTTGAAATCATGACCAAGGTCGATTTTACCCTGGTACAGCTGTTCTGTTGTCTTTGAACTCGAGGTGGTAATATTGTCCAACCATGCCGTGGAGTCGTTGGGCTGGATGTGCGTTGCGATGACCGTCGGCGGCTCCTTAGAGATAGCTGGGCCGACACCTCCTCCAAATCCTCCCGCGTCCTGAACGAAATTAAATGTCGCGTCCCCTGGATTTTGAGTGCCCGAATAAGAATGAGATAGCCTGAGATCAACCTGGAAAAAAGGTATCGAAGTGTTTAAGCTGAGAAGATTAGACATAACGTTCAGCCTGGTAGCCCCGCCGGTAATCCCGTAGTTCAATTCTCTCTGAGTATTAAACACATAGGCTGTCTCATTGCGGTATGTGGCATTGGTATTGCCGTTGCTCAAGAAATTCATGAAACCGATCTTCAGGCCTTCGCTCTTGTAGTCCATAACCAGAGTACCGTTGTAGCGCTGGCGAATCCTGAAGACATCCTGCATCATAATGGAATTCAAGTCGGGTATGCCCGCATCTCCATGACTCTTGTCGTTCAAAGTGTAGCTGACGGCGAGTTCGTTGTCACTGAGATTTCTTTTTTCCGCTGATGCTTCGGCATAAATCCCGAAAGAGTTGTCGAAGTACCTGTTCTCCGCGGAGACAACAAACTTGTAATTATCGCGATTATTCTTGAGGCCGTTGTACGCTCCCTGAGCCAGCAAGCCGATGTTCGGAGCCGTTCCGTGAGAGCTCGGTGTTCCTTTTCTCATATCGAAGTTCACGACGCCACCCAGCACGGCAGCGTCCATGTCGGGAGTTATCGCTTTTATCACCTCGATGCCACCAAGGCTGTTGGAGGAAATCATGCTGAGATCTATTCCTCTGTCACCCATGAGACTTTGAGTCGTGCCGTTCAGGTCTGTGCCGGTGATCGTATTGGAAGAGGGGACATCACTGGCCATCTCTACGCCATCAATCGTCACCTGGTTGTACTGTGGCGACAGGCCTCGAATAACCACTTCGGACCCTTCGCCCCCCTCCCTTATGAGCGAAACGCCCGGCAGTCGTCCGACGGACTCAGCCGCGTTCGCATCCGGGAGTTCCTGAATCTTCGCTGCTGACACCACATTCGTTACCTGGACTGAAGAAAGTTGCTGATTGATGGCCGAGTTTTGTCCGCTCGCCTGGGCGGTGACGACCACCTCTTTCCCCTTGATACCAACCGCGTCGAGCTTCACAACGAGCGTTACCAACTCGCCGTCTTTGACCTTGACATCGACCGTTTTAGCGTTATACCCGACGTAAGTGGCCCGCATCTGATAGGAGCCCGGAGGGACATTCCGAATCACAAAATTGCCGTTCAGATCTGAAGCTGCTCCCATGCTGGTCCCTTGCAGCAGCATGTTGGCGCCCGGCAAAGCCTCTCCAGTCTGAGAATCCTTAACGCTCCCCTGAACGGTACCGTTCTGTGCCGCTCGGACGGGAACTATTAGCAGTGAATATAGAAAAGCAGCAAAGGCGAGTCCTTTGACAATTGATCGTACCATCACCTACTCCTTCGGTTGTCAATTGTATGGGGAAACAGCCTGCTGTAACTATAAAAATACCGCCGGACTAATGGTGTGAATTTAGGAAGCACTGCGTAAGCGGCCCACAAATAACCGATGCCCTGTGACCGCTAAGAGGTTCTACTGTAGCTGAAGGAGTTGCCCGAGGTTTTTCCAGCCCTGCATATTTCCCTGACATGTTTATTGGCTAGTCGAACAAACCTCCAAAAAATAGCCTACAAATGAGTCAATGTCAAGAGGTTTATTACAACACAAATCGCTAGAAGCCGCAAAATCCAGCCATTTTTATCCGATAGGCAAATTTCCGTGAGACTCAGTTGGTCCATTTGCCGAATAAATGGCGACTTAATTCCGTCGAATGGAAATACACCGAAAACTAGATCCCCGCGTAACTTGATAAGGTGGAACGCTTCTGTCAGTGCGATCGGCAGAAATGGCGATTAAGGCAGACAACCCGAACCGGGACGTTAGGAGAACCGGCGGCGGAAGGACCAGCTGCTTGCAACTCGACCGACGCTCGGCAATGGCCCGGCCAGGTTCTCCGCATCAACCTATAAGAGGCAATCGCGGGAGCCTTATTCCCTTCCAGCCTCTTACAGTTCCTCCGTGCTCTTCTTGAGGGTCATGCAGGTTTCGTAGAATTCCGGTAGCGCCATCATCTTGACGAACGTGAACCCGCGCGTCGCCTGGATAAGCGGACTCGGATGCTCGTTGAAGTACTCACGCCCCAGACACACCTTCAGCATCTGGTACTGGCTCACCTGTATCTTCTGCGCTAGATCCGAGAACGGGCCGTCCAGCTCGTAACTCGGGAACGATGCTCCCCGCTGTGACGCGAACGCGTTGTTGAACGAGTTTGATAACACCGAAAACATGTTAAGCGACACCGGCACGTATACGTTCGACTCCGATGGATGGAACCTGTACCAGATGTTCCGGTAGCCGATCACCTTCATGTCGTGTCTGCCAGACTCCGCCTCGTACATCCTCAGCGCCTCCGCCATCACCTGCAGCACCTTGTAGTGCGTGTCAGGGCCGCTCGCCTCAGGATCAAGAGCCACTCCGACTATGTCAGGCTTTATCTCCCTCAGCAGCTCAAGAACCGGCACTACGTCCCTGTCTATCTTCGGCTCCTCCGTGAACACGTCTCCCTTGTAGAACCCGAGTCTCGCATGCTTCACCGACGACGAGTTAAATCCGAAGTAGCCCCATAGACACTCCGCCTCCCATTCGCGCATCATCCCTTTCAGTCTCTGCACATGCGGCTGGTCCTTCTCTCCTGGATATCGCGTCTTGAAATAGTTCATCAGCTCTTCTATACGGCCAAGCATCTTCTCCCTGCCATCACCGTCGAATAGCGTCATGAGGTTCCGGAGTAGTCTCCTCGCCTCTCCCTCATGCCTCGTGTGCGTGTTATTCTCCGCAACGCCGTCAAGGTACTGCCATATATCGCGGTTCTTCGCGTGGGCGTCCTCCGGCGCGAAATAGTTCTCCGACAACAGCTTGTCGAACTGCCCGCTTACCAGAAAATGCTTCAGGTTCAATAGCTGGTCAACCATGTGCTCGTTCGTCACAGAGTTGAAACCGCTCGTCAGAGTCAGGAACGTGTGCTTGTTCGACGCGTCTCGCGCACGCCTGACAACATATGCCAGGTATCCCAGCATTATGTCGTCATGATGTGGCTCCGTGTGTAGAAACCGAGTGTTCAGCTCCGACCTGCTTCCATGCTCGATCCGCTCTATTAGCCTCTTCTCTATCTCTCCTGTTATTGCCTCTCTTCCCTCTTTCCTCTTCTTCAGCACTTCCGCCGCGAACCTGTTCCCTTCAAAATCCTTCTCCGTGAGTTCCCTTAGCTTCTTCCTCTTCTCCAGCGCGAGGTTTATCACCACCTCTTCCACTTCCTGTTCCGTCAGGCTCTCCTTCTTCCTGAACCGCTCGTACTGTCTCTCCACCAAAAGCTTCGCAGCTCCCTGTGTCAGGTAGAACCTACCGTTCACCAGCCCCTGAAGAACCGTCGCCGGGTACCTAACGTGTCTCTCCTGCTGGACCGCATCGGCCACCACTCCTGCCTTAGCCTCGCCGGCAGCCATCACTATCGCCGTGCATTCCTTATTGTACGTTATCGTGCTCAGGCCTATCGTTATCACATGCCTGTTCCGCGATACCTCTATTCCTCCCAGGTCCGTAGCTGCTGCTGCCTGTGTCTCATAGTTCGTCGGCGTAAGTCTCGTGGTCGAGTTGAGGTCCGATCCTCTGATATTGAACCCGATGTGTCCGTCAGGACCTATTCCGCCGAGGAAGAACCCTATCCCTCCAAGTTTCTGTACTCTCTCCTCGTATTCCGCGCACCACTGGTCCACGTTCTCTAGAATAGTCTGCTGCATCCGTTCTTCGGCGCTCTTCGCCTGTCTAAACCTCAGCGTCAGGTCCACCTTGTTTTCTGGCCATGCCTCCTCAAGCTTCTTCCCCTTCGGAAGACCTATCTCGTTGCAGTTTATCAGAAGAGCCTTCTTCTTGTCGAACCCGAATCCGCTCAGGTAGAAGCTGTTCACGTAGTAGTAAAAACTGTTATGCTGTTCAGGGTTTATCGGATAAAACTCGTCTATCTGCACGAAGTGAAGCGATGACATCTCAGGTCTCTTCGACGGGTCCACTCCGCCATCTTCCAGGTCGCGCACTACTTCCTTCTCGCTCCAGTTATTCAGGTAATGAGTCACCCACTTTATGAAGTGCTCCGGGGTCTTACCCGTCGGAAGCGACACCACTCCCCCCGGATTATTCTGAACCCACTCCACAAACCGCAGCGCCGTCAGCTTGCCCAGCATTGGAAAGTTCTCTACCGTTATCACCGCCGCCTTCTCCGTCGGCCCATACATCAGCTCCTGGCCTGACCTACCAAGAGCCTTCTCTTCTACTCTAGACTTCGTTTTCATAATCTATATTCCTGATAATCCTCCAAGTGATGTTTGATCTTTGCTGAACTGATGAGTGAAACTCTTCGCGTTTTAAATACAGGCTCTCATAAATTTTACAGGCATGCGCGGACGTTTACCGTCATTTTTGCTGTCCGCGCAGACCTTTAAATCCTCGCGTAGCTATTTGCCCACAGCGGGTTCCGACTTCCACGATCTTACCTTGTGTCCCTTCACCGCATAAAGAGTTATGATGAAGTAACACGGAAGGAGTATCCAGTACGAAAGCTGCGGCGAATGCGTATCTGACAACACGCCGTACAGCGGTGGGATAGTGGCTCCGCCGGCGATTGCCATTATGAGTATCGCCGATCCAATCTTCGTGAATTTTCCGAGACCCTGCAGGGCCAACGGCCAGATGGTCGGCCAGACCATGGCGTTCGCAAAACCGAGGAGGGCCACGAACAGGACTGAGTTAGGTATCGGCGTTACGCCGAGCCAGCCAAGGAGAGCCGCCGAGATGCCGGTATTCACCGTCGACATCGTCATTACGCAGAGCGCAAATACAAAACCCATTACAGCAGATATGATGAGCGCGGTCTCCTGCTTTATAAATCTTGGTATAGCCACGATGCCGACGAGGTATCCCAGGACCATAAACGACATGGTGTAAGATGTCAGTTTTCCGAAGAATGGTATGCCAATTGATCTTCCGTACATCCCTATTGTATCACCTGCCATAACCTCAACACCGACATAGAAGAACAGCGCGATAGCCCCGAGGATAAGCTGCGGGAACTGAAATATGCTTGTCTTCTCTTTGCTCACTTCGACGCCCCCCTCGTCTTCCTCGTCGTTTATCTCGGGCAACGGGGAGAACTTTATCATCGCCGCCAGGAACACCAGCACTATAGCCATCACGAGGTAAGGAACAACCAGCCTGTCCGCCAGATGGTTAAGCGCGACCGCTTTCTGCGCGGCCGTCATAGCGTTAAGGTTCGCGTCGCTGTACGCCGCTATTCCGCCCAACATCAGCGCCGTGAAGACTAACGGGCTGAATATTCCGGCCGCCTTGTTCGCGACCCCCATTAGGCCGATCCTCACGGCCGCAGTCTTTCTCGGACCGATCACTACCACGTACGGGTTCGATGCCGTCTGAAGTATCGTCAGACCCGCGCCCATAACGAAGAGTCCGAAGAGGAAGATGGGATAAATTCTCGTATGCGCCGCGGGAATGAATATCAGCGAGCCAACCGCCATCCCTAGAAGTCCGAGCACCATGCCGTTCTTGTACCCCGTCTTTACGAGTACCGCCGACATCGGAAGTGCCATCACCGTGTAAGAGATGTAGAACGCCAATGACACAAGGTAAGCTTCCGCCGAGTTTAGCTCGCAGGCTATTTTCAAAAACGGTATCAAAGAGCCAGATCGGA
>JAJYOS010000260.1 GCA_021796055.1 Bacteroidota bacterium | reverse complement strand
CTAAGTTCAAGGCGGAATTCCGATTCAAGCCGACAATGCTTCTTCCCGAACGGGTGATCGAATTGACGGGGCACGCGATAGGGGGCGTGTGTCCGTTCGGACTGAAGGAAGGGACTCATGTTTTCCTGGACGTGTCTCTGAAGCGGTTCGAGACGGTTTTCCCCGCATGCGGGAGCAGTAATTCCGCGATTCGGCTTACATGCGATGAGCTTGAAGAGTACTCATCGAATGAGAGGTGGGTTGACGTCTGTAAGGCCCGCTGAGACTAATCGCCACGCCAGACAACATGCAATCAGCGTGCGCGATTCCGGGTGCAAGTCCCGTGTGGCCGGGGCGCCACACGGGAAAGATGAGAACCTGCATGTTTTGTTCCAGCGGCTTAATCGACGCCAAACGATACTTTGAACAATATACTCCTTGGGCTTCCGAAGTTCGCGCCGTTGAAGAATGCGCCGTTCAACAGGTATTGATGGTTCAGTATGTTTGCAACGTATAACTCCGGCCTGAGGCTGAAGCTGCCCACGTAGAAAGTCTTGCCGACGGAACCGTCGAAGATGAGGTGCGGAGCCACGTGACCGTTCACCTGTCCGTTCGTAAGACCGCTTCCGTAACTCCCAATCAGGTTCGCGAAATATCCGGACCGGTCGTAGTTCAATCCGATGGAATAGGTGATTCGCTGATCATGGTCCAGGTCGAAAGCCGTGGTGGGCGGCAGGGTCGGCAGGAAGCCCCCGGTAGTTGCGCCGACGCCCTGAGCATGGCTCACGGCCAGGTTGAAGTAACCGCTAAACGGCCCAACAGGGTTGTAATTCAGTCCAAGTTCAACACCCCTCACAAAAATCTGCTGAATGTTGACGGCGGTCTGGATATTTGTGCCCGGTATAGTATTGTTATCCATGCCGGGATTTTCCTGAGTGTAGTACCCTTCGAGTTTGGCCGATATCGACCTTGTGAAGTAGTGCGAAACGCCAACTTCGAAGTAATCTCCTCGTACGGGGAGGGTGATTTGTGATACGGTTCCGGATGCACCTGTTATTTCCCTAAGCTGCTCGATGAGTACAGGGACAAAGAGACGCCCATAGTAGCCATACACTCGCGTTGAGAGACTCGGTATATACATTATTTTGACTTTGGGCGATACTTGCGATTCAGTTCCGATTCCCTGTGCATAGTGCTGATCAAATCTGACTCCGGCGTCCAATTCCAGAATAGGGACAGGCTGGTAGGTCCCTTGCACGTACGCGCCGAGGTCGTACCCCTGGAGTGTCTGGATTGACTGCGGGCCGAGTGTATTCTTATTGAAAGAGCTGAAGTTCTCGTTTCCTTTCGTGTAGTAGTAAGATGCTCCAGCCTTGAGGGAAAGCTCGTTGCTTTCAGGGAGGGCAATGCTTGATTGTGCACCATAGACGTTGAATAGCCTGTTCTCCCTTATGTTATAGGCTATGGAGTCGCCCGCAAAGAAAAAGGACGGGACATCATTCGTTCCCGGCACATAAGTGCCGGTTCCTTGTCTGTGACTGAGTCCAAGGACAAACTGGCCGCTGCCGCCTTCGCTCCCGAACGCGTGCCGGTATATCAGATTCTGAAATCCATCCGCAAATGTCTCTATGTCGTTCTTTGTTATTCCGCCTGTGGAGTCGTATGGGACCTGGAACCTGGAGCCGCTTTGATCGAGGTCGAGAGAGAGTATGTCGTTCGGCGAGAAAATATACTGGACCTTGCCGAATCCGAAGAGGTCCTGTCCATGATCGTGGTATATGTCGGGAGTCGGCGTGTCTATTCTCCGGTCGGTTATTTTCCGTGAACCTGCGAAGAAATAAGAGAAATTGCCGGTATGCGCGGCCAGCGAAAGTGACTGACCGGATGAGTTGAAGCTTCCGACGTATCCCGAAGCGTGTGCGCTGAATCTGGTGGCAGGTATTTTAGTTCTGACGTCGATTATTGAAAGCGCGTCCGAATATTCTGCAGGCAGGTCGCCGACCAGAAAGGAGATGCGGTCCACAACGCGCGGGTCAAAGAGCTCCGTCATTCCTTCACTCATTGTCTCAGGTATCGGAATACCGTCCACGTAGTATGAATATTCCGAGTGCTGTCCCTGGATATGGACCTCGCCTGTCGGGGCCTGAACCGCCCCCGGCACGCTCTGCTGAATGATGGCAGACGGTGTGCTCATCGGTGATCCATGATATGTGCTCGTATGGAAGACAGGGGCCGTTAGAATGAGCTGCAAATCCTGGCTGGTCGAATGACTCTTATGGGCGTTTGCTGTTACGGTAACCCCCTCCATTTGTATGTCGGTCGGCTCCAGCGTGAAATTCATCTCGTTATTTCCCGCGACGAGCTCTGTGTCCGTCTCTTCCTTCCTGAAGCCGACGACATATGCAACGACTTTGTAACGCCCCGGGATGAGGTTTTTTATCTCATATTGTCCGAACTCGTTTCCTATAGTGCCCGTGACGACTTTGTCACCTCTCACGACAGCCACCTCAGCATACGCGATCGGCTGTTTATCCGTCTTTTCAATAATCTTTCCTCTAACGGTTGCCCTGTTGTAGAGGGCGGGTGTCGCCTGTGCAAAAATGATTCCCTGAACAGACAAAGATACAATTATAGACAGCACAACGGCCTTAAGCATAAACACTTCTCCTGTTAAAACGTGGTT
Source organism: Bacteroidota bacterium (assembly GCA_021796055.1). The sequence continues at coordinate 5,541 of JAJYOS010000260.1, read as the reverse complement.
TTAGAGTGAAATTGAGAAACTACGATATGGAGCTATGCTTGAGGGGGTGCGCGCGCAGAAAAATTCTGCAGAGAGATAAATGGAGGCTCGGTGTTCCTCTCGATGCGAATGAACGTTACGTTGGCGGAAGGGATATAGAGTTTTGAGACCGCTGTCGGGCCATGGGTAGATTGAGCGAAATAATGTGCCGGACAGACGAAATGGCCGTCTTCAGTGTCCAGGTTATGTGTTACGTAGTTGCCATCGCTGATCCTCAGGGTTCCGCCGAGAGGAACAAAATCTCTATGGGCAAGTTCAAATGTGGAAATAATTACGAGGTAAACAAGCAGGAGGGCCTTTGCGACCGCTTTTTTTCTTCCCGTCAACATTCCAGTTTAAGCTCTTACTCGGTACATGATACAATTTAAGACAGGATAAGTGTCGTAATGGTTCCCTTAAGAGTCCTTAAAATATTTTCATTTCGTTGTCGGCGGTGAAATCAGACCTGCCGCAAAGCCTGGTTCAAATCTTCAGTCAGGTCGTCGACATCTTCCACGCCAACCGACAGTCTTATCAGGGAGTCTTCCAGGCCCGATTTGAGTCTGACGTCGCGCGGCAGGGAAGCGTGAGTCATGGTGGCCGGCTGTTCAATCAGGGACTCGACCCCTCCAAGACTCTCTGCCAGGGTGAAGACTCTCGTGAGGGTGGTCAGGCGCCTGGCTGCCCGGATGTCGTCATTTTTGAGTGTGAAAGAGAGCATCCCCCCGAAATCGCTCATCTGTCTCGCCGCGATATCGTGGTTGGGATGCGTCTTGAATCCGGGATAATTCACGTGTTTCACATTCGGATGCAAAGAGAGAAACTCGGCCACGCGGCTCGCGTTCTCACAGTGGCGCTGCATCCTGAGGTGCAGCGTCTTCGTACCGCGGAGAGCGAGGAAACAGTCGAAGGGGCCGGGTGTAGCGCCGCTCGACTTCTGGATGAAGTGAAGCTTCTCCGCCAGTTCGTCGTCGTTGGTTATGGCTGCTCCAAGAATCACGTCGGAATGCCCTCCGATGTACTTGGTCGCACTGTGTACCACTATATCGGCGCCCAGCGAGAGCGGTTTCTGCAAGTACGGAGTCGCAAATGTGTTGTCGACAACCGACAAAGCACCGGACTGTTTCGCAAGCCGGGAGATGCCTTCTATGTCCACTATCCTGAGGAGCGGATTCGTCGGGGTCTCTATCCAAATGAGTCTCGTGTTCGGCGTGAGTGCTGCCTTGACATTTGCGAGTTCGCTCATATCTATGAAATCGAAACTCAGACCGAATTGCTCGAACACCTTGACGAATATCCGGTAAGTGCCGCCGTACAGGTCGTTGCCTGCGACAACATGGTCGCCGGCTTTGAGGAGCTTTACGACCGCATCAATGGCCCCCATGCCGGAAGAAAATGCGGCGCAGTGCTTTGCACCTTCGAGCGCAGCGAGATTCATCTCCAACGCCGTGCGTGTCGGGTTTCCTGCTCTCGAATAATCGTAACCCTTGTGGACTCCCGGTTCCGATTGGGCGAAGGTGGAAGTCTGGTAGATTGGCGTCATGACGGCGCCGGTTGCGGTGTCGGGTTCCTGTCCGGCATGAATTGCAAGCGTTCCAAATTTCATTATTTCTCCGGGTTTTCGGCTGAGCGTTCAGTTATCACGTAGATCAAATCTGATTTTGTGATGATGTCCATCGATCCGTCCTTTCGCTCGACGATTATGGCAGAAGTTTCTTTGTCGAGTGTCTTGTAAAGGTTCTCAATCGATGCTCTCTCGCTTACTACTGGAAAAGGTTTGTCGATGAACTCCATCACTCTCTGCTCTCTCAGCTCCGGATTCGACACCAGAGTCGAGAGGACCTTGTTCTCCGTGAGGCTGCCGATGATCTTCCCATTTTCCATTACCGGAAGCTGGGAGATATCGTTCTCCTGCATGAGATCAATGGCCTGCATGAGGGTTGCCTCTGTGCTGACCGTTACGAGCGCGTGTTTGGCGCGCTTGCCTTCGGAAACGTTTCCTGCTGTCAGCTTCAACCGCGGTTCGAGGTAACGGTTATCCTTCATCCAGTTATCGTTGAATAGCTTTGATAGATACCGAGAACCATGATCTGGAATGATGACGACGACCACATCTTTTTCCCTTAGAGTGCCGGCAATCTTAAGAGCGGCGTGAATTGCCGAGCCGGCTGATCCACCGGCAAATATGCCCTCGTTCTTCACGAGCTGTCTTGCAGCAAGGAACGAATCCTTGTCGGATACGGTGATCACCTGGTCGATGTCGCTGAAGTCCATTATCTTCGGCATTGAGTCCTGCCCGATTCCCTCAACCTTGTAAGGATGACTATCCGGTATTCTCCCGGTCGCGAAATACTCCGCGTATATGCTTCCTTCCGGGTCCACGCCGACTATTCTTATATAGGGATTCTTCTCCTTCAGGTATTTAGCCGCTCCGACGATTGTCCCGCCGGTTCCGATACCGCAGACGAGGTGGGTTATCTTGCCTTCGGTTTGTTCCCAGATTTCAGGGCCGGTGGTGTCGTAGTGAGCTTGAGGGTTGCTCGGATTGTCATATTGGTTGGGGAAGAAGGAGTTGGGTATTTCTTTGCTGAGTCTCACCGCCACGGAGTGGTAGCTTCGCGGGTCTTCCGGCTCGACCGCTGTCGGAGTCACGATTACTTCGGCTCCAAACGCGCGGAGCAAATCGATCTTCTCCTGGCTCATTTTGTCCGGCATCGTAAAAATGCACCTGTATCCCTTCATTGCGGCCACAAGTACGAGTCCCATTCCGGTATTCCCTGACGTACCTTCTATGATCGTTCCGCCCGGTTTCAATATCCCCCGGCGCTCAGCATCCTCTATCATGGTAATGCCGATTCTGTCTTTGACTGAGCCGCCGGGATTAAGGTACTCGAGTTTCGCCAGGAGAATAGGCTTGATGCCGGGAGCGATACGGGTCAACCGCAGCATAGGAGTGTTGCCGATAATTTCAAGAATTGAATTGTACCACATAATATGCCCTGTTTTTGGAATTAAAGCCGCTCTGCATCGATGAGTCAAAGGTCGATGGTTAAAATGCAATTACAGGATTAGCTCGGTAGAGTATTAGTCTTCTCTTTTTGACCTTTGAGTCTTGTCCTAGATATACCTTTGAACAGGCTCGAACCCCGCGCTCTTTATTGCGCGCGTTATGTGGCTCAGGCTGAAGCCGGAGAAGTGTTTTGTGCCCGCAGCACTTACCACGTTCTCCTCTATCATCAGGCTTCCAAAATCGTCGGCCCCGAATCGCAGTCCTATCTGTGAAATCTTCAGACCCTGTGTGACCCAACTCACCTGTATCGAATCCACGTTGTCGACCATTAACCGCGATATGGCGAGAGTCTTCAGGTAATCGAACGCCGAGGACTTCTCCCGAAGATTATCATGGTTTTCCGCGAGCTCGGTATTCCTCGGCTGGAACGTCCAGGGAATAAAAGCCGTAAAGCCGCCGGTGATATCCTGAAGCTCGCGCACTACGATCATGTGCTGCAACCTGTCCTGGTAATCCTCAACGTGGCCGAACATCATGGTCGCCGTCGTCTTGAGTCCAAGCTTGTGGGCTTCGTACATTACGCCGAGCCATTCGTCGGAAGTGCATTTCTTCGGCGCTATTCTGTCACGGACCGAGTCGACGAGAATCTCGGCGCCGCCTCCCGGGATGGAGTCGAGTCCGGCGTCGATCAGCCGCTTGATGACATTGCGGGTTTTGAGTCCGCTCTGCTCTGCAATGAAGACAATTTCTTCAGGAGAGAGGGCGTGGAGCCAAATCTTGTAGTTTGATTTTATGAACCTGAAGGTGTCCTCATAATAGTCGATCCCGAGTTCGGGATTCAATCCGCCCTGGAGAAGGATACGAGATCCTCCGAGATCGATTGTCTCCTGTATCTTTCTGCCGAGCTCGTCATACGAGAGAGTGTAACTCTTCTTTTCGTCTCCAACCTTCGCGTAGAACGCACAGAAAGTGCACTCGGTAACGCAAACGTTGGTATAGTTTATGTTTCTATCTATAATGTAAGAGACGACCGGTTTGGGGTGTTTTTTCCACCGAGCGTAATCAGCCATCATACCGATTCCAAGCAAATCGTTGGATTCGAAAAGCTCCAACCCGTCTGCAAGGCTGAGACGCTCGCCATCCCGAATTTTATCGAAAATTTGTTTTAGCATTCTCCGGACCTTTTAACAAAATTCGTAAAAATCGGGCTAAGAAACAAAACTGATGCCTGTTTTGCAAGTTCCGTTTCGGATTGTTAAATTTTTCAATAAAATGCATCTAAGATTATGAGAGCTTTGATCCCCGTAGCGGGGGTGGGAACACGACTGCGTCCGCATACGTACACATTGCCGAAAGTACTTCTCAATGTCGGCGGAAAGCCGATCGTGGGTCACATAGTAGAGAACCTGCTGAGTGTCGGCATAAAGAACATCTCCGTGGTTGTCGGATACATGGGCGACATGGTGGAGGACTACCTCCGGTCGAACTACCAGGCTGATTTTGAGTTCGTATACCAGGAAGAGAGACTCGGACTAGGACATGCGACTCACGTAGCGCTGTCCAGGGATGGCAGCGACGAGCCGCTCCTGATTGTCCTGGGAGATACAGTCTTCGATGTTGACCTGTCTCCGTTGCTTGAGAGCGAATATTCGAGCATAGGAGTAAAAAGGGTAGAGGATCCGAGAAGGTTCGGAGTGGCGGAAACAGCCGGCAACAGGGTGAAGAGATTAATCGAAAAACCGGATAATCCCACTTCTAATCTTGCAGTCGTCGGATTGTACTATATAAAAACACCCAAGGCCCTCTTTGCCGCACTTCAGGAACTAATCGACAAGGACATACGAACGAAGGGGGAGTACCAGCTGACGGATGCCTTGCAGCTTATGCTCGACCACGGTGAAGTCATTACGTACTTCGAGATAGACGGATGGTACGATTGCGGAAAACCGGAGACGCTTCTTGAGACGAACAGGCATCTTCTCAAAAGGACGAGCTGCTTCAAGCAGCGCGACAACGTCGTCATACTACCGCCGGTTTTCATTGCGGACTCGGCAGTGATCAAGAATTCCGTGATCGGGCCCAATGCGACAATCGACTCGGCTGTGACCGTGACAGATTCGTTGATCAGGGACTCGATAATAGGCTCAGGCGCCTCGATTCAGAATTCGCTGCTTGAAGGATCAATTGTGGGCCAGAACGCGCAGCTGAAGGGAAGCTTCAAACGCGTAAACGCCGGTGATTCCACCGAGATAGACCTTTCTTAACAAATTACTGGAGACACAATGTACAAGATATTCACGTCGGAATCAGTCACAGAAGGACATCCTGACAAGGTTTGCGATCAGATTTCCGATGCAGTACTCGACGCGCATCTGGCAATAGAACCGAATTCCAGAGTTGCCTGTGAGACTTACGCGACTACGGGGCTGGTCGTCATCGGTGGCGAAGTGACTACAAGTGAAAAAGCAAAAGCTAAAATAGACGTAGCAGAAGTAGCTCGCAGAGTTATCAAC
>JAJYOS010000259.1 GCA_021796055.1 Bacteroidota bacterium | reverse complement strand
CTGCCACATGGCCGCTCCTGAACCCGTGCTGGGCTTGTCTATCTTCAACGAGTGTGTCGGGCTGTGATATTGATCGGTTGCCCATGTCAGTGTCGCTCCACTGCTTCCTGGCACTGCATTCCACAATGCAGGTTTCCCACTCTCGAAACTCGGATTGTAGACCATGTTTGTTTGGGCATTGGCAATGACGGCAAAGCCGAAGAAAACGGCAAGTCCGATCAATCTGCCAATAAAACTGCGGTACTGCATTTTAGTTGTCCTCCCTTTTTAGTTGATTCTTGTTCTCAATCCACTGAATCCTCTCGAAGAAACAAGTTTCTTTCCCATTCCACCTCCTCTCAAATTGGATTTGATGAGACGTTCGATATCAATCTTTGTGGGCATCGAATCGGCACCCCCCAATTTTGTAGCCGCAGCCGCGCCTGCGGCATTGGCCCAGCGGAGAAGTTGGGTAAGGCTGGAGTGCGCACCAGTGTCCTTTTCATCGCATATCTTGGAGATGATCGCTGCGGTGAAGGCATCACCGCATCCGGTCGAGTCGACGGCTTTGACCTTGAAAGACCTCATAAACTCGAATTCGCCATCCCGGCAGGCGTAGCTGCCGACCGGGCCGTCGGTAACGAAGACCGTATGAGGCCCTTCGGCTAGTAACCAGGCTGTCGCTTTCCGGACAAAGGCCTGCTTTCTTCCCTTGGAGTTCTTCCCGTAAATAAACTTTAGTTCGTCCACATTGAGCCTTACCACATCCGAAAGACTGAGCAGCTCAAGGCAGATCTTTCTGGCTTCGTCTTGATTCGCAAAGATCCCGAGTCGAATGTTGGGATCGAATACCGTTGCGATGCCCGCTTCACGCGCGCTTCTCACAAAGTTCTTGAAATCCGGTAATCCGCTCCCCCTGCTGAACGGGAAGGAACCGAAATACAATATTTCGTACCCGCCGGCAAGCGTGCGTTCGTCCGGCATCACGGCATTCTCTGCTGCAACCCCTGGTGAAAATTTGAAGGAGCGTTCCCTGTTACGGTCGTGGCTGATCACGGTCATCCTTGTGGGCAAATCGGGAAGCGTACTGACTATACTGCGTATCCGTTTCGATTTCAGATAGGAGAGCCCCTTCTCACCAAACCAGTCGCCGCCGACCGCGCTGAACAACGTGCTTCTTTCGCCCAGTCGACCAAGCCCGACTGCAACGTTCAGCGGCGCTCCACCCACTTTGCACATGAGAACCCCGTCCTTGCCCTCGATCAGATCTGCGACAATTTCACCGAAACATAGTATCCTTTGATTCAAATTGCCCCCTCTGCACGGAAAGCTACCTTCGAGTAGTCTCCGCTTCTTGAGGCTTCGAATGCTTCGCTGAAATCCTCGAGTTTGAAATATTTTACTTCAAGGGAGGACAGAGGGATCTTGCCCCCGGCTATTACGGCAATCGCTCGCTTGAAAGTGTTCGGATTTACGTATGACCCCATTATGGAAAGTTCTTTTCTGTAGATAACGTTGGGATTGATCTGGGCACGATCTTCAATCGGTGTGACCCCAAAAATGAGGATCCTTCCTCCCGGTCTGACACAACTTATTGCCTTGTTAAAACCCGTTATCGTCCCTGAACACTCGATGACGGCGTCGAAGTAATCTTCCCGTCCTGTTCCCGCCTTACCGGCGCCCAATGACACTGCCTTTTCCAATCGCGATGGATTTACCTCATCGACAAGAATTTCTCCTGCAAAGTCTCGCAGCATAAGAAGCTGCATCAGCCCGATGGTGCCGTTCCCGATTATCAGGACTCTCTCGCCGTGTCTTACGGAAACACGATCTAGCCCATGCAGCACGCACGAAAGAGGTTCCACGAACGGGAGAAATGCCGGATCGAATCCTTCCGGTACGGTGTATACCTGGCTGGCCGGAACCACGCATCTGTCGCTCATCCCTCCGTCGATGTCGATTCCAATAGCCGTTAACTTTTCGCACAAGTGAGTGTTACCGTCGCGGCAATGTTCGCACGCATAACAGGAAATGTTCGGATCGATTGCTACCAGGCCGCCTGGTCTCACGGATGCGACGCTCTCTCCTGTATCGATGACGATTCCGCCGAATTCGTGGCCTAGAACCACAGGCGGAGACACTCTCGCTTCGCCTTTGATTATGTGGTTGTCCGTGCCACAGATTCCGCAGGCGCTTACTTTGACAAGGACTTCATTTCCTTTCAAAGCCTTCTGGTCTTTGCGGACAAGAGAAAGCCTCAGCTTCTGGTCCAGCTCGACTCCGACCATTCTATAGTTCCTTTGTTAAGACAGACTTACAGTGGACTGGCGCGCAACGAGTCTCGGCTCGATGAGGACGGAAGAAATCGGGCGCTCTTTCTCCTTGATCATTCTTGAGAGGATCCTCAATGCCGTTGCGCCCAGGTCCTCCTTGGGAACGCTTATGCTGGTAAGTCTCGGATCGATGTTGTCACACAATTCTATATCGTCGAACCCCACGGTCGAACAATCGTCCGGTAGATTCATTCCATTTTCACGGAAGGCTCGGATGGCGCCGATCGCGACGGCATCGTTGCACGCCACGACCGAAGTGAAATCGGATTTCCTGCTCAACAGTTTCTTTGCCGCCTGGTAGCCATCCTCCGTGCCTGTTCCCGGTTCTTCGGTTGAGATAAGTGAATCGCATTTATCGAGGCCAAATCTCTCAATCGCCTCCAGGTAGCCATCCAGCCTCGACCTGATTGAAGGGTGGTCCATGTCGCCTCCGATGAATGCAATCTTCTTGTGTCCGAGCTTGAAAAGATGTTCGACGGCAAGCGCTGTTCCCCTGGTGTTGTCTATATTGATGGCTGGAATCCGGACCTGCTTGAACTCGAAATCCACGACGACCGATGGAATGTTCTCACTTATCACGGCCTTGGCATAAGCCTCGCTTATCTTGCCGGCAAAGATCACACCGTCGACGTTCCGTTCGAGAATGAATCGTGGTATATGGGAGGAATGGAATTTGTTGGGCACGGTTGTGAGCAGCACGTAGAAGTCCTGTTGTCGGGCTTCGAATTCCGTACCGAGGAACACGCGGGTGTAAAACGGTTCGGCTGTTGAGAAGTGCTCTTCGCTGACAATGAATCCGATATTCCCGGTGGCTTTGTTTATGAGGGAGCGTGCAGTCCTGTTTGGTACGTAGCCTAGTTCCTCCACGGCAAGCTGGACCTTCTTACGGAGGTCGCTGCTCACATACCCCTTGTTGTTCAGTACAAGGGAAGCGGTGCTGACGGCCACTCCGGCCCTCGATGCGACATCCTTGATGGTGAATCTCTGCTTGGTCATGAAACGATTTTAGGCTAAATATCCACTTTTCTTCTTATTTTCAAGGTGAAACGCTCAAAATAGCGAAACGTTTCGACAAAGTTTAATCATTTCATAACGTTGTGTCAAGCCCGAAATGAAAATATTTTCACATGAAAGAAAGCGGTCGCTGGGCATGCCACACAGTATGCTCCTCACGGCCACATCCAAAAGTCATCCTCACTTCAGCAGCATCATTGCCTTCACGGCGGAGTAGTCCCCCGCTTTCAACCGGCAGAAGTAGACGCCGCTCGCGAGATCACTCGCATCGAAGCTCACTTCGTGTGTTCCAGCCTGCTCCATATTATCGGTTAGCGTCCTGACTTTCCTCCCAAGGACATCGTAGACTTGAAGTACGACTTCTGCTCTTTCGGGAAGATCATACTGAATGATCGTCGAAGGGTTGAACGGGTTGGGAAAATTCTGCCGCAGCGCGAACGTCTTCGGGATTGCACCCACCCCGTTCTGGTGCACAACAGTGAGAAGTCCCTGAATGGCCGGAAATGAAAGCGCGTAGTTGTAAATCCTGATGTCGTCAAGTGTACCATAGAATTGGTTCTGGTTAGGTCCGGCAGCAGCGGCACCGATTACCAAATTCTGAGTCGTAGTCGCCAGCGGCCCCGACATCGGCGCATATGCATCAAGATTCCCGTTCAGGTAAATCTCCATGTCTGAGCCGGTATAAACAACCGTGACAAAATATAGGCTGTCTGCAACCAGAGGAGTCTCGGAATCCAGATCCCTGGTGGCATTGGTTGTGATGCTCCATCTCAAATGTCCGCCCGAGATGGAGACCTTCCACCTGTACCACTTGTTATGCGAGATCGGATATTCCTCGCTCGAAAATATCTGAGCGATCTTCATCCAGAAACTCACTGTTATTGCATTCTGAAAATCAAGAGACAGACTGTTCCGGACGCTGACATAGCTGGTCGATCCGTCGAAAAACATGGCGCCGGTAGGATTCCCGAATCTGTCCGTGTCCGGTGATGCGTAATAGTTGAATCCGTTGTTATTGTTTCCGCTCACATCTGCTACACTTCCGTTGTCGAAAGGATAATAAGCGACGAGACTGCCGGTCTGCGACTTTGAGAAGTCCTGCACGAGTGTCCCGATACTGTCGGTAGCAATCCCGCCATTGCCGTCGTTCACCGTGCAGTAAACGTAATAATATCCTTCGCTTTGAGGTGCGGTCCAGGTTACAATCGAATCGGATCCCGCCACGGCCCCCGCGGATTGCGTCCAGTTATAAGTGAGGGTGTCTCCGTCTGGATCGGAAGCGCGGCAGGTTAGCTGCAGCGCTCCGCCGACATCCACGACCCGTGGCTTCCCGTCGATACCGGTAATCACAGGGAGTGAATTTATCTTCTGCACAACATTGATAGTCACGCTGGCAGTATCCTGAAAGCCGTGACCGTCGCTTACAGTGCACGCGATTACATATGTCCCGGTTGTATCCGGCGCTATCCAGCTAAGCACGGCACCCGTTCCCACGACTGTGCCATGCATGTAACTCCAGTTGTAGGTCAGCGAATCATTATCGTTATCGGCGGCGGTGCAGTATATCTTCGTCGTATCCCCCATGACCACCGTCGAATTTCCCGCCGCCAGACTCTTGATCCGCGGAGGCAGGTTGGAAGGCGTGAGGTAGTGATAGTCTACCACCACTCCGTTCACCAGCATCGCACCGAGGGAATTATAAGTCGTTGTTCCAGTGTAAGGCGTTATCACGGCGACGATCGCAGAATTTGCAGGAATTGATACTGAGAGGACACCGGTCCCCTGGGCAATGTAAGTCTTGGAGACCGCATCGTAGACACTACAGGCGGTGTCGCCAACATTGAGAGTCACGGTCTGCATCGTTGAATCGGGATTGTAATAGAGATAAGAAGGATATGCAGGAGCATGGTAATAATCGGTCGCTAGCAGGTTCAGCCGCAGGATTCCCGGAACATCAGTTGTGTCGATTATCGCACCTAGAATTCCCACATGGGAAGAACCGTATAGTGTCAGTGTCGTGCGTCCCCAGCCTCCTGCAATCGCATCTCCCGAGGCAAAAGGCGAAATGGTTTTGCTGTTCGGATCGAACTGATGAATCGCCTCATGAGCGATATAAGAGCTTGAGTCGTACTTCATTGCCCAATTGTAGCTTGTGTCCTGATTGGCCTGCGGAAGGTACTTCGGATAAAAATACCGTGCAGCGTTCGCGGCGTTTAGAACCCACTTCCCTATCGCTGTGGCAAATCTCGCATCGTACCTCACCATGGGAACAAGGCAGCCGATTTGCTCAAACGTGTTCATTGCGAAAGCATAACCGTTCTGATAGTCATCCTGGCCGACCAGCCCCCCCACATCATATTTTCCCCATTTCCCAGTGATAATGCCCCAATCACGCACTGAGCTCGTACTGTAAAGCCACGTCACAATCTTCTGGAGGTTATAATTTGTGCCCAGCTCGGCGTTCATCCTCGCAGCAGTATACGCACCATAGGATAACTGCAACTCATAGGCGGGGTTCCCGGGAAAGTTGTTCAGCGCTTCCATCGACAGTTCCGCCCCGATGCGGTATTGCGGGTTCCCTGTTTCGACGTATGCGTTGTACAGTATCCACCCGATTGCCCCCGCGGCCTCCGGTTCCGTCCATGATGCATCGACAGGTACCATCTTCTCGAAATCGAACCCCTCGTGATTTATGCCAGGAAGCTTCCACGGCGTTGTGCTTCCTCCGAGTGCAGTCACGACCTTCAGAAACTGATTTGCCACTGACATGAATTGGCTGCTGAAGATGCTATTGTTCGGATGAAGGTAGCTCAGTTCGAAGAAGAACACGTTCGGCATCGTCTCATACCAGAAGTCGTCGTTTGTCATGTCGTTGAATCCGTTCATGTAGACATTCTCGCCGTTAGCCTTGTTGAACCACTGTTCGCACATCTGCACCCAGTTCCTGTTAAACTGATTCGTCTTATCTACGCCTACCAGTGATGCTCCGACGACCGCAGGGATGCAGTTTATCGCCTCCGCGTTACCGGTGCTCGCTGTGGGGCCGACAACGGTATACAGTCCGAAAGTCGGATCGGACGGATAGTTATTGGAAACGCCGGGGTTGGTGACCAAAGGAAGGTACTCTCCCGACAGGCTTGAGTTGAACACGAGCGAATCGTATCCAATCGTCACTTTCCTCCAATCTCTCATGTGATACGGCTGAGGAAAATTCGGCATCGTATCAATCGCCACGATGTGAACCTGCTGTGCGGTTGCACGAACACCGGGGAAAAAGAGTGCGGTCGAAAAGGTAAGAATTAGTATCAGCACATTGCCGAGCATTAAAAGTCGGAAGCGTAACCTATTCATCATATCCTCTCCAATTTTGGAAGAGAATTTAATCGACTTCCACTATTCTTGCCACAACACATCATTTCCCGGCATTAAGAAACCCGGCGGGCATTGCACACAACTGGGTGGGGTTTAAACAGATAGCCCTGCCTATCGGCAGGGCCTGACTTCACGGAATACAGGCAAGACGATCTTACAGCGCGAGCGCTGCCGGGTTCTCCAATATCTTCTTCAACGTCTGCATGAATCTTGCAGAGAGCGCACCGTCCACAACGCGATGATCCGACGACAGCGTCATCCTCATCCGTCTTCCTATTTTGATCTCACCATCCTCGACAACGGGTTTCTCAGCGACAGCACCTACGGCCAGTATGGCAGCTTCCGGAGGATTGATGATCGCGGTAAACTCGTCGACTCCGAACATGCCCAGGTTGCTGACGGTGAACGTGCTCCCCGTGTATTCTTCGGGTTTCAGTTTTCTCGACCTGGCGCGCGCGGCGATGTCCTTCGCCTCATTCGAAATATCCCTCAAGCCCTTCTTGTCGACATTGCGTATCACGGGAGTTATCAGGCCTTCTTCAATGGCGACAGCCACCCCGATATGTATGTCGCCAAAGATCCTTATTTTGTCCCTCATGAAAGTCGCGTTCACTTCCGGATGCTCCTGAAGGGCCGTGGCACAGGCCTTCACGATGATGTCGTTTAAGCTGATCTTGTTCTCCTCGTCGAAGCTGTTCAGAGACTCCCTGAATGCGATGGCGTTTTCCATTTTAACTTCTACAGTCAGGAAGAAATGAGGGGCCTCAACGTTGCTCTGACTGAGACGCTTTGCGATGGCTTCGCGCATCATGGTAAGCGGATGGTCAGTAAACTCTCCAGATGACATGTTGCGGCTTGTGCGGCCCGCGGCGGCAGGAACGAAAGCCTCCACGTCGCGCTTGACTATGCGCCCGCTTGTGCCGCTCCCCTTTACATCACCGATATCTATGCCTCGCTCTTTGGCAAGCCTTTTCGCCAGAGGGGACGCCTTTAGCCTTCCATCGCCTTCGGAAGGTTCCGCCTTCGCGGTCCTCGCGGGCGGAGCGCTCGTTCCGGCAACCGGAGGCTGATCTGGAACTGCGGCCGCCGTTTTCGCCTGCTGTGCCGGCAATTGATCGACGCTCACCTTCGCAGCCCCGCCTTCCGACTGAGCAACAAGTGATGACACATCTTCACCTTGCGTGCCCAATATGCCCAGCAGTCCGCCGACAGGAACGCGATCTCCCTCCTTGGCGATGATTTTCAAAAGCGTTCCTTCGTCGTATGCCTCCATATCCATGTTGGCTTTGTCGGTCTCGACTTCAGCAATAACGTCGCCCGGAGAGATGGACTCCCCTTCTTTCTTCAACCATTTTATGATTCTGCCCGTATCCATCGTGTCGCTCAGTTTGGGCATCTGAATTTTAGTGGCCATTTCTGGTTTGCTCCTTCAAGACTCTTGGGAAAAATCTGTCACAGATATTCATTCAATGAAAACACCGCTGAGCATGTCCGACCGCATTCCTGGATGGGACGGATATCGGACGATGA
>JAJYOS010000258.1 GCA_021796055.1 Bacteroidota bacterium | reverse complement strand
GACGGGATTATCATTGTCGATTCCACATCCTTCGGGATCTCGTAGTTGTAAACATGTGACACATCGTCGATGTGCAATCCGCGGGCTGCGACGTCCGTCGCGACGAGAACCGTGAACTTTTCTTTCCGGAAATCGTCCGTTACCCGTTCTCGCTGCGGCTGCGACATGTTGCCGTTCAGCGCGCGCGCCTGAATCCCTATCGAAGTCAGCCTCTTTGATACTTTCACCGTTATATGTTTCCGATTACAGAAAACGATCGCCAGATGGCGTTCCTGCTCCAGCAAATCCGCCAGAAGATCGAGTTTGTTATCAGGCGAAACCCTGTAGTAAATCTGCTTAAGGTAAATCGGCTTAACGGTCGCGGCGAATCTCACGTTCTTCGGATTCCGCAGGTACCTAGAAGCGAGCTTCTCTATCTCTTTGGGAACCGTCGCGCTGAAGAGAAGCGTCTGATGTTCGGACGGCAGTTTCGATGCAATACGTTCGACATCTCTTATGAATCCCATATCGAGCATCCTATCCGCCTCATCGCAGACGAAGTATTTGATGGAGTTGAGCCTGACCGCGTTTCTGTTCATGAGGTCGATGAGCCTTCCCGGAGTGGCGACTATTATGTTAGCCTGCCTGAGCTTCGAGGCCTGAACGTTTATCGATACTCCACCGTAGACCGGAACGATGCCGAGGTGTTTGCCCGCGGAGTATTTTATGAATTCTCCCGCCACCTGCGTCGCGAGCTCCCTTGTCGGCACAAGGATTAACGCCTTTAAGCCGTCACGACGGTTAAGCTGTTCAATTATCGGTATCGCGAAGCTTAGAGTCTTCCCGGATCCCGTCTCGGACTGCGCGAGAACATCCCTCCCGCTGGTAATTGCTGGTATAATCTGTTCCTGAACCGGTGTTGCAACCGTGATTCCTTGCGCTTCAAGTAATTTTGTAATCTCATCACTGAGCACAAAAGATTGTGATTTCATTAAAACCTTTCGTTTTGTAACAATAAATAATATGTATGGGAATCAGTTGCTGAGAAGGATTACGGGGTTTCTGTTGTCAGAAGTATCCTTAGAAGAAGACCAAATCCCGGCTTCTGAACACCGTCGCCCGTTCTTCTATTCAGGTAGGGAGAAGATGTTACTATCGTTGTTCACAATATAACACATTCGGAGGACATGTCACAGATAATTCAAATAAGAGTGACTGTGTGAATCTATGAAATGCCGGGGGTCCTATTGGCCCTTTGTCTGCGCCGAGATTTTTCCGGAAAGATTCCTGTAGACGAACGTGAAGTAACCCACAACGAGTATCATTCCAATTATCCACCAAACGAGACCGATCTGCAGACCGTACATACTTGCCGACGCCGTGTACGCCGTCAGACTGTATTCCGGGCTTATCGTTGAGACGATCAGGTTCGGGAAGAGAGTCCCGGCCACCGACGCGAGCATGCCGGCTATGAAGACAACCGACCCTAAGAACGGGCGCAGGTCACTTCCTCCTCTTAGGGAGGACGGTATATAGAAGAAGCCAACCAACGATACCAGGAGAGTAATGAGAGGCCACACCCTGCCAAAAAGCGGAGTGAAGAATCCCGGTTGGACCGTAGGTGTCAGCGCAAACGTTACAACCGCAAACACGATCACGATCCACCATAAACGCTTCGCCAGTTTGATACTCCGCTCGCGAACGGCGCCGTCCGTCTTCCAGACCAGGAAGAGCGAGCCGTGCAATGCAAGGACCGCGAGCGCGAAAAGGCCTGCCACCACGGTGTAGTAATCGAGTATCCCTATCGACGGATATATGAGCATGTTCGTGAAAAGCGGGATGGCAAAATAACCGTCGGCATTTAGTGGGACACCGCGAACTAAATTGCCAAGCGCGGCGCCGAGTATAATCACGATTAGTATCGAAGCAAACCGGAATGTCCAGTCCCAGAACTCATACCACAATTTGTACGGCTCGTGGGAACGGAGTTCAATCGAGAGGCCACGCAAAATTAGGAGCCAGAGGAGAATTATGAGCGGCATATACAAGCCACTGAACCCCGCGGCATATGCGCGCGGAAAAGCAAAGAACAATGTGCCGCCAGCTGCAAGAAGCCATACTTCATTTCCGTCCCAAACGGGACCTACAGCACTAATGACCTGTCGCCTTTCGGCGTCCGTCTTCGCCACCAGGCCGTAAACTATTCCGGCGCCGAAATCGAAGCCGTCGAGAACGACATACACAATTAACATTACCGTTAGCAGTGAATACCAGAGCGCCTGCATCAGATCATTCCTTCCCTTCCGCGTGAATGGGACCGCGCGCTATCTCGCGTCCGACCAGATAAAGGAATCCGACCCCTATGACGAAATAGAGTCCCACGAACCCGATTGTAGTAAAGACCACATCGCCTGTGTTTACCATCGGTGACGCGGCGGCGGTGGTCCTCAGCAAATTGTACACTATCCACGGCTGTCTACCCAGTTCGGTGGTGAGCCAACCCGCGGTAGTCGCGATATAGGGAAAAGGAAAAGCGAGCATGAGAAGCCATAGTACAGTTCTCGTTTTCTCAAGGCGCTTCAGGTAAATAAGAAGAGCGCTTATCGCCATGAGAGCGAGTATGAGAGTCCCAAGGCCGACCATGATATGATACGCATAATAAAGAAGCGGAATATTATCCGGCCAGTTCTCCTGGGGAAACGCGTCAAGGCCCTTGACCGTGGCGCTGAACGATCCGTACGCGAGGAAACTTAGCATCCCAGGCACTACTATCGGGTTTTCGAGTGTCTGTTCTTTTACGTTCGGCTGCCCGATGATGGCAAGAGGAGCCATGCTCCCGCTCTTGAAGACGCCTTCGAGCGCGGCGAGAGCCGTCGGCTGGTAGTCGGCCACCAGCTTCCCGTTCTGATCTCCGGTCGGGAAGATCTGCAAAACGCTCGCTATCAGGGCTGTTATAACTCCCACGCGAAGAAACAGGTTCGAATCCTCATTGTATTTTCCGATTAATTTCCAGAGCGCTCCGACTGAAGCAACGACAGTAGCAGCGGTAATTACCGATGCGCTCATATTATGGGCGTATTCCCAGATGGCCCAGGGGTTCAGGACAAATTGCCAGAAGCTCGCCAACTGCAGAGAACCGTTGGCCCCAACGGCATAGCCGACCGGATGCTGCATGAATGCGTTAGTCGCGATTATGAAGTAGCCGGAAAGCCAGCTGCCGGCGCACAGGCCCACCGCGACCGCGAAATGCGCACGCTTCCCCATCTTCCTCTCTCCGAACAGGAATAATCCGAGGAGAGATGACTCTAGGAAGAAAGCGAAGACTCCCTCCATAGCGAGAGTCTGACCGATTACACCTCCCGCGTAATTTGAAAATCCAGCCCAGTTGGTCCCGAACTGAAACTCCATCGGTATACCGGTGACGACACCGACCGCGAAGTTAATCGCGAAAATCCGCGCCCAGAACCTGGCCGCTCTGTTCCACTTTTCGTTGTCCGTCTTGATGGCGCGCCATTTCATAAACACTATGATTAGCGCCAGCCCCATCGTAAGTTGTGGAAACAGATAGTGGTAAGTTACCGTGAAAGCAAACTGCAGACGATCCCAAAGCATGACATAATCCCTTCTAACGCCATCAATGTAACGCCCGCCTCTTTTTCAATCAAGGCTCGGTAGCTGTACCACTATGCGGCGTTGACGCTCCGAAGCCGTCCACGGGAAGTTATCCGCCTTTCCCGGAGCTTTTCCCAAACATGTCCACGACATCCTTCGCTCTCGATTGCGGCGTTACATTTATCAACTGGACTTTGCCGTCTTTCACTATCCCTTCGACAGTCGTCTCGTAAGGCGCGTGAAGTTTGAAGTGAACGTTCCAGTTCCCGGGCCACGCGGGGAAAAGAAAAATCTTTCTCCCTTTCGTCTGTAGAAGCATTTCCTGCAGACCTATCATTCCGGTCCCTCCCCAGTTGTGGTCCGGTGCCCAGTCGAAGCCGGGCCCCCAGAAGGCGGGGAACCTGAGCTTGCCGTTCTCGAGCTTCTTCACGGTCAGCTCTTCCGCCTGCCCCGTCAGCCCGAGACACGCGGCCCAGATGTTGTCCTGTTTCCATCCGATGTAACTCCTGAATTTCAGCGCGTAGGGATCATACTCGTAAGTGTTTATGGCGGTATCAAGCCCGGGCCTGCCGATGCCGAACATCCTCCAGGGAAAGACAGGATAGAGCTGCATCGTCTCGATGTTCTGGACCCTTTGCCAGACTATGGCGGGAGCTATCGTCACGTGCCCGTCACATTCCCTGTAGCTGATCGGGGGAATTCTCTTCAGCATGGTCTCCCATTCGGGACGATCTTTCGCCGGGAGATATTTGTCCGGCAGTTCGAGGAGTCGCGTAAGAACAGTGTGCAGTGCCGCGATGGTGGAATTGGGATCGTATGCCATCTTGTAAGTCTCTCCGGCAGATCCCGGGTATAGCACGAGATATCCCTGCTGAGAGAACGCATCATGTCCGCGTTTCAGCGCCAGATACTGGTAATGTTCATTGAAGAAAGTCAGACAGCTCTCGATGAGCGGCATGTACCGGGAAATGTCGCTGTTGTTGTATCTCTGCGTTTGAAGGATCATGTAACAGAATTCCAGAGACGTATCCCAGGTGTATTCCAGCCATAGATTATACTGCAGACCTTTTTCGAAACCGGGAGGACGGTTCCATCCGTACTCGAAACAATTAGGAAGGCCGAAATTTTCGAGCTGTTCGGTGAAACACGCGCCCTTGTGATGCCAGTAAACTTCCGTGCGCAGCTCAGCGTTGTGAAGTATCCGATTGTAAAAATCGAACTGCGGCTTCATCATGCCGAAGTCGCCGTCTTTCAGCATTGGGTAATAGACAAGGCGCTGGTTTTGTGCGGTGAACGTACCTCCGCCCCAGTTCCTGTAGTCGGGCGTGAATGGCTTTGTCGAATCTATGAAGACAGGGTCGAAAGTGAAGAGCCCGCCGTTGAACTTAGTCGGGTACTCTCCATAGGCATTGCATCCCAGCATGTACCTGAAGAGCTGATAATTTCTTCCCGTCTGCCAGTCCGGCGAGGATGTATCGGGAGAGTCGGGGTCGATATAGATGAACGCGCGATCCCAGAACTTCTGCCACCATGCTGCTGACTCCTTTTCAGCGCTCGCGCGAAGAGGGCGGGCATTGTTGACAAACTTGAAAAGGTCCGCCTTCCACTCGTCAGCGGATTTCGTTTGGCCGGTGTAAAGGTAGATGTTAATCTCGCGGGTCGTCGACGGCTTCGAACTTCTCAGTACCCAGCCTTTATAGTCGGTATCGACGTACTTCCCTGACGTGTTGCCGGCGGGACTCATCCCAGACCCCGTCATGAAACCGCCGAACGTAAGATCGCGGAGCGGGTTGAACAGCTCGCTCTTAACGGAGTCGAGTCCCTGCTGTTTCACCGTTACGTCGAAAGCAGTTTTCTCGTGATTCCTGTGATAAAAAAGAACGCCCGCATCGTGGAACGAAATCTCGTCATGAAACGTAATGGGATTTTTGTAGGGACCCCACCTGTACGAATTCTCAAAATTCTCCCCGTCGAGCTCCCGGTGGTCCTTGTACCGCCAAGTCTCATATGTCGCTTCAGCTTCCAAAGGTTTGCTGGATGAGACATCGACGTGAATTACGGGCCGGCGGACATCGACCCACACCCTGACGCGCGCGGAGCAGCCGTCGTTCGTTCCGTTTATGACGACGGAGCCGTCGCTGAGAACAAGCTCCTGCCTGAACTCCGTTCCATCGAGCGGATTCGGCGTGAGTCTCACCCTTACCCTGCCGAGCTTGAGGAAGGTGTTGTTCTCATCGAATGTACCGCTGCGTGAGATGTAGAAAAGCAGGTCTCCGTTCTGCACCCAGACATTCAGGCCGATGTCATGGCCGCCGCAGGGCATCGACTCCGACGAGTTCCTGCTCTGGCTCGTCCAGACCGCATCGCAGCGGTCGAGTTCTGTTGTCCGCGCGACACCGGCAACCTGGAAACAGATCATCACCAAAAGAGAAAACAGGATATGTTTCATAATAGCTCCCTGAAATAGAGATATCCGGAGAAAGGGGACAGGAGGATCATCTTTCGGCCGGATGACCTGGATGATCGGCTGATGTTCCATCGACTGAGAGGATACGGATCGTCCGGCGGAATGAAGGAGCATGCCGCGCGGGTGCAGTGGCGGGAGGACGCGCCTCCCGAATTCCATCTTCTGCCTCCGCGCGGCGAACTCAATTTAAGATCAGTACTTTACATCCATGACTTTGGGATGCCCAGCAAGTTTGGATATCTTCAGGACCCACGCGTCTTTGCACGGCGGGTGGTCCTGGAAGGCCTGAGGCACGTCTGCCTCAAAGCCCTCGCCCACCTTATGCCATTTCAGCTGCACATCCTTGTATCCGAGCAGCGTAACCTTCGCGTCTTCTGCCGGCTGAATGTTGTCCATCCATATTCTAGAGGGCGGGGTCGTCTCGCCTTTGTCCGCGAGATAAATCGCGTACGTAGTGCCATCGTCAAGCTGCGTCAGGCAGACTTTCCCTTGCTTGTATGGTGCCACTGGATGAGTATCGTAAATCGCCTGGCTGTTCACCTTCATCCAATCGCCAATTCCTTTGAGCCTCTCGTACGCCGTCGGAGACCACTGCCCTTGTCCATTCGGACCGATGTCGAGGAGCAAGTTTCCTCCCTTCGATACGATTCCCACGAGTATGTCAATCAGCTCGCGAACGGATTTATAATCATCGTGTGCCTTATAAGACCAGCTGGTACCCATCGGCATGCAGGTCTCCCACGGATACGGCAGCGCCTTTGACGGGACGGTATTCTCAGGCGTGAGGTAGTCCTGATACGGACCCGTGACGTCTCGATCCACGACAATCAGCCACGGCTGCTTCTTCCTCGCGTTCTTCACGATCAGCGGCATATCGATGTTCTGGCTTTGCGGATACACGGGATAGTTCGCGGCCAACTTCTCTTCGTCGATCGTCCGCTGTGATTTCGTCCTCACCCAACCGGCATCGAGCCAGAGTATATCGATGCGGCCGAAGTTGCTCATCAGCTCATTGATCTGAGTCTGAGTGTAGTTGACAAATTCCTGCCAGCGGTGAGGATGGCGTTTGATATTGTAATTTGGATTTCTGTCGGGAGTCGCGAAGTTCGGCCACCAGTAGTCCGGGCTGTGCCAGTCCGCTTTCGAGAAATAAGCCCCGATCATGAAGCCGTCTTTCCTGAAGGTGTTGAATATCACCTTCGCAACATTCGCCCTCGGGTTGGTGTGGAATGGACACTCGGGACTTGTGACCTTGAAGTTAGTCGTCTTGGTATTGAACATGCAGAAGCCGTCGTGGTGCTTTGTTGTAAAGACCACGTATTTCATGCCGGCATACTTCGCCGCCTTCGCCCACTTCCCCGGATGGAATTGATGAGGATCGAACGTCTTTATAAGGTTATCATACTTTTTAACGTAATCGACATAGTTTGAATCCTTCCTCCTCTCCCAAGGCTCATCTTCGGAACATATCGACCACGATTCGACAATCCCCCACTCGCTGTAAATTCCCCAATGCATTAGGAGGCCGAACTTTCTGTCGTGCCATCTATGGAGGTTATTCAGGACGGTGGTGTCCGTCTCAGGATAGTATTTCTGCTGATTAGTCTGGGCCATCGAAATACCCGAGGCCATCAGTAGGAACACAAGAGCTGCCATAAGTTTCTTCATTCTATTCTCCTTTTACGATCCACTTTGATTCTATTGTTTCTAATTCGCGAAAAGCTCGTCCGTAAAAATCCAGGCCTTAGCTCCCGCGCCGGGATGCCACGGGGGACAGGCTCCGATATTCTTAGCTACTACTTTAAAGTACCGCACGTCCTTCGGTCTAAAGTTTATGACAAAATCTTTCTCGACAGTTGCGGGATCTCTTTCCGATATGTCGTTCTTCAAGATCCCAACGCTCTCGAAATTCTTACCGTCTTTGGAGACGAAGAATTGCACAAACTCCGGCATGAAGATGTATGAGCTGGTGGATTGAAGAAAACCCGCTCCCAACTCCGACAGCTTTCTTTTCTTTCCCATATCGACTGTAGCGTCCAGGTCAGTTCCCTTGAATCCCTGCCAGAGCCCGTCTTTGAAATTGAGAGTCCCGCGTATGCCGTCGACGAGTCCTTGGGGCCCGCCTGCTGTATACTCCGGGGAATATGGATTCGCAATAGTAACCCTGGATCCG
>JAJYOS010000257.1 GCA_021796055.1 Bacteroidota bacterium | reverse complement strand
GCTCTGTGTCGCCGTTTCTCTATCTCTTCTTTTTTATGCTGCTTACGCAGAGATCATCCTAAGCTTTCACTCAAAGTTCGACATCGAAACTGAACACATCATGCAATCTTGGCAGTTTTGTGACGGAGGAGGTTTATCGATATGAAACAGTGCATGCTAATTAGAACCATACTCAGCTTGTTTATCTTGTCAGTATTCGTTTCCCCAGTTAAACCGGCATACGCTGCTTTCGACAGCGGCAGCACGGGAGCTGACGGTGATTTTTCGCCGACATCTAATACGGTTTTACAAATACCGGAGAGCGGGATATTCAATTTCACAACTATCAATATTCCTTCAGGCGTGACTGTGACTTTCAAAAAGAATACGCAAAACACTCCCGTCACATTTCTCGCTACGGGCGATGTGACCATAGCGGGGACTATCAATCTGAACGCCGGGAACGGAAACTACATCATTCCTGGCGCCGGGGGGGCTGGTGGTTTTGATGGCGGTACTGGCGGTGTGGTCAATCAGGCGGGTAAAAGGGGCGAGGGGCCGGGCGGCGGGAGCGGAGGCTCTCCAAGAACAACCTATAATTATGGCGGCGGGTGTGGTGGTGGTGGTGCATTCAAGGATAATGGTGGAGCAGGTGGTACTTACGATTCCAATGCGCCAGGAGGTGCCGCTGGCACTGCATATGGTAATGAACGGATACTGCCTTTGATTGGCGGGTCCGGCGGTGCGGGCGGCGGCGGAACAAACACCTATGTTGGCGGTGCAGGCGGTGGTGGCGGCGGATCGATTGTAATTGCTTCATCTGGTACGTTTAATCTTACTGGCGCTATTACGGCAAATGGAGGTAATGGTGCGAATGGCGAAAATTATTATGCAAACTGTAACTTCTATTATGGAGGTGGCGGCGGCGGCGGGAGCGGGGGGAGTATTCGACTTGTATCCAACACAATATCTGGCAACGGTACAATTAATGCTACCGGTGGAGCAGGCGGTGCAACATACGGTAGTTATTGCGGCTCTCCTGTAACTGGCGGTGGTGGTTCTTTAGGCCGTATCCGGCTTGAATATTCTACAACAACGAGAACAGCAGGATCAAATCCGCCTATGTCTGTTGGGTACCCTTATCAAGTGATACCTACTAATATGCCTACCCTTGTTATCAGTAACGCAGGAGGCGTGGATTCTCCATCAGTTCCAAAGGGATCTTTCGGGTCTCCCGATGTAATGCTGCCGTTTAATACTCAAAACCCGATAACTGTGGTTGTAACAGGCGCAAATATTCCCGCCGGCACTAGCGTCACGCTCAAGGCTTCTCCGGCAGTAGGATTAGTAACTTCAGCTACAGGCACATTGAGCGGCACGGATACATCTTCGTCAGCTTCAATCCAAATTACAATTTCTAAAGCTTACCCATCCGTACTGACAGCATCCGTTACATTCCAGCTCGCCTCTCTCGGCATCGGGCCGATCTATGCCCAGGGAGAATTGGTTGAGAAGGTGCGGGTGGAAGCGGCCATGGGTGGTGGCTCGACGATGACGTACATCACCGCAAGCGGGAAGGAAGTACCGGCGAAGCAGTTGAAGTCGTAGCCAGACAGCGTTCATCTGTGAAAATTTGCGTTCTGAAAAATAGCGGTTCCGTTAAAAAAGGAATCTCATGAGATTTAGGGCTCTGTTGAACATACTCCTTTGTTACGTGCTGCTTTTCCCTGTAGGCGTGACGAACCTCGGCGCCGACACCATTTCGCATCCCGTGTCAGTCGCGGTACCCACCGGGATGAACGGTGAGATGGACAGCAAACCGGTGAGCGTGGCAGTTCCCACCGCCATGTACGGTGAGATGGACACCAAACCGGTGAGCGTGGCGCTTCCGGAAGGCATGTATGGCAGCATGATTGCAAAGCCGGCAACCATAGCGTTCAAGCCGGAAAATCAAGGAGACCCTGACCTCGTAGGTTTGTGGCACATGGATGGAGATTGGGGTGATTCGTCGGGAAATAATCTGCATGGAGTGCCATATAATGGAGTCGCATTCAGCAGCAAATGCAAGGCAGGAAATTATTCAGGAAGTTATGATGGAGTTGACGACTATGTCGAGGTCGCGAGCAGCTCGATATTAAGACCTGCTCAGTTGACTCTCTCTGCATGGGTAATGCCGCAAGCCAGCGGGATCTATAAAACCATCGCAACGAGCGAGCCGATCCAAAGTTCGACACAGGTTGGTTATGGATTCAGGCAAAGATCGAACAACAAATTCTGGTTTGTCCTCGGCAAGGAAGGCCAGGGGGTCGCAACTGTTGAATCGCAAACAACGCTTGTACCCGGGAATTGGTACTATCTAGTAGGCACGTATGACGGAAGCCAAATTAAACTATATGTGAACGGCCTGCTGGATTCACCTGCTATAGCCGTCACTACAACCATCAGCAGTACCTCTCCATTCCGCATAGGCAGACTTAACAGCGGTAGCGAACCATTTAGCGGTCTCATCGACGAAGTCGCAATTTACAAGCGTGCGCTTACGGCTGAGGAAATCGCTCTCCATGCGAATGCGGGAATTGTCGATCCCGCAGCGCCTGCCGCTCCTGTAGTCGATTCCGTACCATCTGTGGTCGGAGCGAGTACCATAGCGCTTTCCGGGGCGAAAACCGCAGGCACGTCCGTCTGGGTGAACAGCAAGAAGATCGCCCCTTTCGACGATACAGCCACCTGGCAGGGAATCTACGGCACGCTTCAACCGGGCACGAACGTCCTGAGCATTATTGCCGTGGATCCGGTGTTCAGGCAGAGCCTAGCGGTCACTAAGACGGTCATTTACGACAATATGCCGCCGGTGATAGAAAGCTCCTCGCCCGCGAACAATTCCAACACCGCGAAACCGGTGACGGCTGTGACCATCAACCTGACCGACGCCAATTCCGCCATCAATCTTCAGGCGAGTATGGACGGAGCGATTGTCAAGAACTCCGCGGGTCAGCTCATTTCCGGATCGTGGATGACATCGGGGACCAAGACCCTCATCTTTACTCCCGCTGCTTCGCTGCCGCCGGACAGCTATCTCGTCATAATCTATCCCATGGACGCGGTCGGCAACAAAGGCCAGCAGCAGATAGTTTTTACGAACCATGATACATCCGCGCCGGTTACAAAAGTTGATTTGAGCGGGCCCCAGTCAAACGACGGATGGTTCTACGGTCCTGTCACGGTCACGCTGACCGCAACTGACGGTAGCGAGGGGATCGGCGTCGACAGGATCGAGTACAGCTTTGACGGCATTTCCTGGAATGTCTATTCCGCACCGTTCGTCATGGACCAGGACGGTATGCACACGCTCTATTACCGCGCCGTGGACAAAGCGGGAAATATGGAGGCCACGACGTCGCTCAAAAACGTGTCCCTTTCTGCAAACGGCGGGGCGGCGTATGCGACGAGCAGATCTTATGACAGATTAACGAACTGCGACGGGTCTTCGTATTATGCAAATGACGGTCAGACCGTTCAGGCATACTCTCCCCCGGGTTGCAATGATGCCGGAACGTGGGCAGGCAAAAACCCTCTCGGTGATACATGGATGGTCAGGTTCAGCGGCCCGAAGACCATAAGCCAGATGAGATGGATGGCGTGGACTCGAACGGACTGGGCGGAACCGCAGTCGCAGCCGAAAGACTATTTCGTCGAATATACAACGGACGCTCTGCCCTGGGTCAACAGCGGCAACTGGCTGCCCGTATCCAATCTCGTTGTTACGAACTCGAACGGAGCGGTTGATCAGACGAGTGCATCGATTACCGGCAATACGAACGGAAACTGGCTCTATGATTCTGCTCACAACTGGATTACCCATGATTTCGCGCCTCTTAACGCGACTGCGCTGAGATTACGAATTATCTCGAAGGTCACCGGATCGACCTATGGCCCCGCCCTGGGCGAAGTGGAAGTGTACGAGTCACAGCCCGTCAAGTCTGTCGACATCAAGATCAACAAGGACGCACTCGTGGGCCTGTGGCACATGGACAACAATTGGCTGGATTCGTCCCTGCCGGGAAATCACGCAACGCTTTACAGCAGCGCCACATTCAGTTCGAGCGCGAAAATCGGTACGAATGCCGGAAGCTTTAATGGATCGAGTTCCTACGTAAGCATTCCGGACGCTCCGACGCTACACTCTGACAGAAATCTTACCGTGCTCGGTTGGATCTACGTGAACAGCCTGAGCCCCACCTGGCAGAACATCTTCTGGAAAGGGAACACGCCTGACTGCACGACGAACTGCGAGAACAGGGAGTACGGCCTCTGGCTGAATTCTGCCGGTTACCTGCACCTGGCCTCGACCCCTGACGACCATGTGGGAATAGGGCAGATTGTCCTCCTCACGCCTTCCGGTCTCATCAAGACTGCGCCGAACACGACAACGAACAACGGCTGGTACCACTTTGCAGCCGTGGTCAGCAGCGATCAGAACATGATGAAGATTTACGTAAACGGCGTTGAAAAGGCAAGCAGCACCTACAGTTCAGCGAACATACGCGACACGACGGCGCCCTTGCAGATCGGGGCAGGGCCTGGGCCGTCAAGCGTGTTCAACGGGCTCGTTGACGAGCTCGCCATTTACAAGCGCGTGCTTTCTGCCACCGAGATCCAGGAGCATTACCGCACCTACAGCATTCAGATGCCCACCGTGGACCCGGTGCAGACGCCCACGACGACTTCTTCGATTACGTTGAGCGGAACGAAGCCTCCGGACACGGCCGTGGTCGTTAACGGCACGACAGTTGCGCCGCTGGACAGCCAGACCACGTGGTCAAGTGACTATACCCTCCAGCCGGGCATGAACAATCTGAGTGTTAGTGCCATGGATGCGGACGGGTTCCACAGCCAGCCGATTATGGTGGCCGTGGCTTTGGACGTGACGGCCCCGGCAGTTACGAGCACGATGCCTGTTAACAACGGCGTGTTCAACACGTCCGTTGCTGCAATTACCTTTAACCTGAGTGAGGCATTCTCCGGTATAGATCTGGACGCCACTCTGAACAACGCGAGCGTTCACGCCATTTCGGGAGCTGACCCCGCAGGTTCCTGGACCACGTCCGGAAGCGGCGCCGCGGCCTCGGTGATCTTCACACCCACATCAGCACTGGCCGAAGGCACGTATGCGGCAACGATCAATCCGGCCGACACGCTCGGTAATTATTCTACCTACACAATAACCTTTACTGTAGATGCGACCCCGCCTCCAGCCCCGACAATCGATCCCGTCCCCGTGCCGACGCGCTTTACGACCAAAACCATCACCGGTACGAAATCAACGGATACCGTTAACGTCGTTGTAGCCTGCGCAGGCGCAGTTGTCGGTGCGGTATCTTATCCTACCACGCTCACCTGGAGCGTCAGCATCTCCGGACTGCATGAAGGAAGCAATACCGTCACTGCCTATGCCGTCGACGCAGCCGGAAACCTGAGTACTGTTTCAGCTCCCATGACGTTCCTGGTGGACACTGTCCCGCCGGCCAAGCCCGGCATCGATCCGCCGGTCACGCCGATAAAAACCAGCTCCATGACGCTGACCGGGACCAAGGAAAGCGATACCTCGCTGTTCGTGAACAACGTCCTGACCGCTGCCGGTTATTTCGATACCACGTGGAGCTACACAGTGAACCTGAGCGAAGGGGCCAATACGTTCTCGATCTTCGCCAAGGATGCGGCCGACAACCAGAGCCAGACCGCGGCCGTGACCGTGGTCAGGGACACCACGCCTCCGAACTTCGCTTCCTCAGTCCCGGCTGCGAATACCGTGGTGAATTCCGCCGGCACCATTGCCGTCACCTTTGCCGACACCTATGCAGGGATGGACCTTAATGCATCGATGGCAGGGGCGATCGTAAAAAATTCCGCCGGAGCCCTGATAAACGGGAACTGGGCAGTGTCCGGAAACCAGCTTTTCTTCACTCCAACGGCAGCTCTCGCCCCGGATACCTACACAGCCACACTCCATCCTGTTGACGCTCTCGGCAACACAGGCCTTTCGACCTTCAGCTTCACCCTCGATACTACGGCTCCTGTGGTCCAGACCCTCTCCATGAACCCGACGAGTCCTCATAAGGCCGAGACGGTTAACTTTGTTATCACGTTCAATGAAGACATGCTGACGAGCGTTCAGCCCACCGTGTCCTTTACGCGCTGTCTGCTTTGCTCCACCTACACACTGCCTGTCGGGAGTTGGACCAGCAACAGGACGTGGCAAGCTTCATACACCTTCGCGACGAACAACGGCGACGGCACCTATAGCGTGAAGATCGCCGATGCGAAGGACAAGGCCGGCAACGCCATGTCCTCCCAGACCATGACGGACGTCTTTGTCCTCGACACTACGCCGCCGCCCGCGCCCGGTCTTAATCCGGTTACTACGCCTACGAACAACCCCAACCAGATCCTGAGCGGCTCCAAGGATGCAGGAACGGCAATCACCATAAATTCGGTGCAGCGCGTCGCGGCAGATGCGAATGCAACCTGGAGCTACAGCTATCCGCTTGCCGAAGGCCAGAACAACCTGAGCGTTGTTGCAGTCGACGCGGCAGGAAACGTTTCGTCCGCAGTAACAACGAGCATTGTGCTCGACACAACGCCGCCTGCCTTTACGGTAACCTATAAGAACCCCTCGGCTACGGCGACCCAGACACTGACCGGCACCAAAGAGCCGGGCTGCGTGGTTAAGATGAACAACACGCAGATCTTCAACTCGCTTGACTCCAGCCCGACGTGGACCTATACGGTGAACCTGGTCTCGGGCATCACGAACCATTTTGTCTTTACTGCCATGGACGCGATCGGCAACACGACGACCAAAGCCGTGGATATACTCTACGACAACGCGCCGCCGGCTCCGCTCGGGCTGGGAGCTCTCGTTGCCGACGGCAGCGGTAAAGGCACCGAAATAACACTGACCTGGGCCGCCTATCCAGAAACAGCGGATGTCGCTTATTACGGCATCTATAAGTCGACAACAGCATTCGCCGATGTCAGCGGCATGACGCCTATGGGTACGACCACCAAGGGCACGAAGACCTATAACGTCACGGGTCTTACCCAGGGCAGCATGTATTACTTTGCTGTAGTGCCCGTGGACCTTGCCGGGAACCAGATCAATATCGTGAATATCGCATCGGCAGTGCCGACAGACACGGTCGCGCCGGAAAACGTCACGAACTTTGCAGCAACAGCCGGCTATTCGACTGCGCAGAGCAACTTCGTCATACTTAACTGGACCGCGAGCATCAATACTGTCGGCGATCTTGCAGATCAGGTACTATACGTTGACAGCGGCAATGGTTACGATGCAGGGATATCGCTCGGAAAGACGGTTACGACATTTACGAAGTCCGGACTCCTTGATGCAACGAAATACAAACTCAAGATAACCGTCAAGGACAATCTGGGCCACGAGAGCCAGGGCGTGATTATCGAGGCAATGACAAGACTTGCAAATCCCTCGAATCTCGGTGCTACTACTGTCAGCGGTAAAGCTACGCTTTCGTGGAGTGCAGTGAATTCGTCCTACGTGAAACAGTACAATGTCTATCGAAAAGCATCGACAGCGCAGCAGACCGATATCAGCGCGATGAGCCTGGTCGGGACTGCTGCCAAGACCGCGACGACCTTCACAGATACCGGGCTTGCAAACGACACAACGTACCAGTATGCTGTAACGGTTTTGAACACATCTGGAGCCGAGCGGGCTGATGTCCAGAGCCTGAGCGTAATGCCACGGGCTGACTCGACAGGCCCGGTGATCGACTCGTTCAATGTCATTGCAGGCCAGGTGGTCACCGCCCCCATCTCGATCTCGGCAACGGCGCACGACGTTGAGAGCACGATGGGCTCGATGGAACTTTCAATTGACGGAACCGTTGTCGCGACTCAGACCGGTGGCAGCATATCCTATTTCTGGAACACCGTGGCTTCGACTGACGGCAACCACACGATCAAACTCCGTGCTCTGGACAGCAAGGGTAACCCGACGGAAGATTCGCGGCAAGTGATCATAAGCCTCGCGCCGCCGCTGTCACCAATCATCACCAGCAAGCTCGTGACCCAGACAACGCCCACCTATATTGTGAGCGTTTCCGGCACGGCCCCGCTTTTCACAACGGTGACCTTAAGAGTGAACGGAGTCGTTGTAAATACGACCCAGACAGCCGGGACGACCGGTACGGGGACATTCAGTTTCTCGTCCGTTGCGCTCGG
>JAJYOS010000256.1 GCA_021796055.1 Bacteroidota bacterium | reverse complement strand
TTCTGCCTGACTCTTTCACAACGTTGTCTTTCTGCTTAAGTATTAGTGGAGCGACTTAGATATCGAGTTTTCTTGTTCCGATCCATTTCACGATTTCAGGATCGCGATGGTCGAAGAAAACGCTACTTCTTGTGTCGAACGTAGAAATAGCGTTCATATCTTCGGAGCTTAGCTCAAAATCGAATATGTCGAAGTTCTCGATGATCCTTTCCTTATGAACTGATTTTGGTATGACGACTACTCCTCGCTGAGTCAGCCACCGCAGGATTACCTGGGCAATTGATTTCTTATGATGCGCGGCAATGGAAGCGAGTACTTCGTTTTTGAAGATGTTGTTCTTGCCTTCCGCGAATGGTCCCCATGATTCTATTTGAACTTTGTTCTCCTGCAAGAACTGCTGAGTCTGCATTTGCTGGTTGAAAGGGTGTGTCTCAATCTGGTTCACTGCCGGAACTACTTTGTTGTGGATTATTAAATCCATTACACGATCAGGCTGGAAGTTGCTGACACCGATTGCTCTTGTTTTCCCTTCCTGGTACAGCTCCTCCATTGCCCGCCACGAGCCATAAACATCTCCAAAGGGTTGGTGGATCAGATAAAGGTCGAGGTAATCTAATTGCAGTCTCTTCAGCGATTTCTCAAAAGCCTTTTTTGTATTTTCATATCCGGCATCCTGAACCCAAAGCTTCGTGGTGACAAAAAGTTCATCTCTTGCCACGCCGCTCGTCTTGATTGCCTTGCCGACGGCCTCTTCATTCATATAGGAAGCTGCGGTATCGATCAGCCGGTAACCTGCGTGGATCGCATCGATGACGCTTCTTTCGCATTCTTTGGCATCGGGTACCTGAAAAACTCCGAAACCAAGAATGGGCATTTCTATGCCGTTGTTCAAAATAACATTTTGCATAATCTTTCTTCTTTCCTTTTCAGAATTTGATCATGACTTTAATTGCATTGCGCTCGTCCATCGCACGATAGCCATCGGGGACTCCATCGATATTCGTGACCTGATCGAACACGCGACCCGGTTCGATTTTTCCTTCGAGAACGTCCGGCAGAAGGTCTTCGATATAAGAGCGGACTGGTGCAGGACCGCCGGCTATGGTGACGTTGCTGTAAAATGTCGGCTGCGCTGCAGGAATAGATGCTTCCTGGGGAACGCCGACCCGGCCGACTGCGCCGCCCGGACGGACAATGCGTAGTGCGGTCAGCGTCGACTGTTCGAGACCGACACACTCGAGGGCAGAGTCGACACCAAGGCCATGTGTCAGTTTGCGAACATGCTCGATGGCTTCATCTCCTCGTTCGCTGACGATGTCGGTTGCACCGAACTTCCTTGCGAGGGCAATCCGATCCGGATGACGACCAAGCATAATGATCTGCTCGGCACCGAGCCGACGGGCGGCAATTACTCCGCAGAGTCCAACGGCTCCATCGCCGACGACCGCTGCAGTCTTGCCTGGACCGACCTTCGCGCTTACCGCAGCATGGTGACCCGTTCCCATCACATCGGAGAGGGTGAGAAGAGAAGGCATGAGCTGGTCATCTTTCCCGACCGGCAAAACGACTAGCGTTCCGTCTGCCTGTGGGACACGCACGGCTTCTGCTTGCGCTCCACCGACGTCATTCATGCCGAAGAAACCTCCGTGAAGGCATGAGGTGTGTAATCCTGCGCGGCAGAAAACGCATGTGCCGTCTGAGAACGCGAACGGCGCGACAACGAGGTCGCCTATCTTAACCTTGCGGACGTCGGCGCCGACAGCTTCGACTACGCCGATCAGCTCATGTCCCATGCTGCGACCTGCATCGTTATGTTCCATCTTCTGGTATGGCCAGAGGTCGCTGCCGCAGATACACGCGCGAGTGATAGAGATTAGCGCGTCGGTTCGTTCAATTATTCGGACGTCAGGGACTTTCTCGATACGAACGTCGCCAGCGCCATACATCATAGTTGCTTTCATTTTAAACCTTCCTTGATATCCATTTTGATTATAAACCTGTTCTCCGCTCCAGCTCTTCGGGGTACCGCGCTCCCTGAACCGTAATCTTTGAAGCCGCGTCTTCAATTTGACGCAGATCTTCTGAAGTGAGTTCCACTTCGACGGAGCCGATGTTCTCTTCCAGGCGGTTCGCCTTTGTCGTTCCAGGAATTGGAACTATCCACGGCTTTTGTGCGAGGAGCCACGCGAGTGCAACCTGTGCAGAAGTCGCTTTCTTCCTCTTTCCGATTCCGGCGAGCAAATCTACAAGAGCCTGGTTTGCTTTTCTGTTCTCGGGCGTAAAACGCGGTACGATGTTGCGGAAATCAGACTTATCGAACTTTGTCTTCTCGTCGATCTTTCCAGTGAGAAAACCTTTACCAAGAGGACTGAACGGTACGAAACCGATCCCGAGTTCTTCAAGCGTCGGGAGGACTTCTTCTTCAGGTTTCCTCCACCAGAGCGAGTACTCGCTTTGAAGTGCTGTGACCGGCTGAACGGCGTGGGCTCGGCGAATGGTTTTGACTCCTGCCTCGGACATCCCGAAATGTTTCACCTTTCCTTCCTGAATCAATTCCTTCACGGCTCCCGCCACATCTTCAATAGGCACACTTGTGTCGACGCGATGCTGGTAGAACAAATCTATCGCGTCCACCTTTCCGCCAGAGGCGGATCTGCCTGCGGCGGAGAGACGTTTCAGCGAGGCTTCGGCGACTTCCTTTATATGTTCTGGCCGACTGTCCTGACCCAGCTGCTTGCCATCGGGGCCAATCTTGAAGCCGAATTTGGTGGCGATTACCACTTGACCGCGGAATGGGGCAAGTGCTTCACCTACGAGTTCCTCATTTAAAAAGGGGCCATATGCTTCTGCGGTGTCGAAGAATGTTATGCCGCGTTCCACCGCCTTCCGTATGAGACCAATCATTTCTTTTCTGTCCGGAGCCGGACCATAAGCGAAGCTCATTCCCATGCAGCCAAGTCCGAGCGCCGAGACTTCCAATCCGCTTTTTCCTAATTTACGTTTTTGCATTTTTTGTCCTCTTCAAATCCAATTGACTTTAGGAACGAATCATTATTTTCGTCAGTAATATAACAGCGCAATCCTGGGAGGGTGTTATACAAAAGGCGGGATTACTTATACACTTTTCGCATGAAACGAATCGAAAAGGCTTTCTCAAATCTTACAGTCGATTGTTTCAAATCCCCGGAACCGTGCGAATCGTTCCATGGCTCGTTGAATTTCTCGCTTCTCATTCTTGGTATGCTCTCGAAAGAATTTAGTTTCGACCACCAGACTATCCTTCTCCACGGTACGTTTCCACAGCCCGGTTACGAGGCCATCGACGACGATCGTCGACCTGAATACTCCATTCTCCGAGACTGATTGTTTCTCAACGCCATGGTGGATAGCAGCGCTTCTGTCTTTGTAAGCGATGAGGAATTCATCGAATGCTGGAAGCAAAAGAACAGAGCTCTGTTTTGGCGGATCTGTAAACGAATTGGGAAACCAAAACGTCTTTCCATCGACGACCTCTGAAACGAAATTCGGTCTAATCATTTCCAGCGCATTCCTCGCATCAGCCATCGACAAACCGGACCACCAGGCGAAATCTTTCACCGTTGCAGGACCACAGCTGGAAAAATATCTTTGAGCGAGTTCGTTCAGAGACTCTTCCCTGCTTAATGCTCTTTTGTTTGGAACTCTTTTTTCAAGAAGCGCATAAGTTTGTCTACGACCCGACGAGTCGGTAGTCTCGTTGAGTTTGTTGCCTCTGACTTTTCCGCTGCAAATAATCCCGTCCAGCTCCGCCCGCATCAGGAGATGGCCTGAACGATATTGGTCGGTGCGTATCTTCGCTTTGTTGAGTTCCGCTATTAGTTCTTCGCGAGTCAGATGTCTATCGGAACTCAATGCCTCTTGGATCACGCGATTACTTTTGGCGAGAATAGCTTTAGTAAGCCCCAGCCACTTCTCTCTGAACTTCATCGATGCAATGATTTGCGGCCTCGAAAGCTCAAGCATCCAGTAAATATCATCGGCGGAAACAAAGTGCCATGTTGGTCGAAGCAAATGTGTCCGAAGAATTTCTCCTTTGTCAAGTGCAGCTTCGATCATCTTGTCCGTTGTACCACGGAGTCGAACCCCGACCGCCCACTTCGCCATTGGATAATCCTGCGCCTGCATCGCACCCATCCATCTGACGATATCTTTCGCCGCTTCAAACTTCGACGCCTTGATTCCCTGGTTCAGCAGGCGAAGATCGGCAATGTTAATAGACATGAGAATCTGATAACCTGTATTTCCTTACTTAACACTTATGGAAAAGAATTACAACGCAAGGTCAAACCGTTCGGTTCATCGAGCGGGTTGATTACATCTTGTAAATCAACTTCCTGCATTCTATAATCAGTTGTCAACAGGATGTTAAGGCCATGGGTATAACATATATTGAGGGTGTTGTAAAAGGAAGCAACGGAAGGCAGGTTACGGGAAATTTTCTTGTGGACAACGGAGCTTCGTATACCCTGCTGAGCCCTGAGCAATGGAAAGAGTTGAAGCTGAAGCCCAAAAGGTCTATGACTTTCACGCTCGCCGACGGCACCATGATAAGCCGGAACATTTCGGAGTGTTATATTTCCCTTCCTCAGGGTGAGGCTCACACTCCCGTCATTTTGGGAGAGGAAGGTGACCAGCCATTGTTAGGGGCGGTCACGCTCGAAATCCTCGGCCTGACTCTAAACCCGTTCAATCGCACGCTCCAGCCTGCGAGGATGCCGCTCGCCTAGCGATACTCTCGCTTCAGAAGAAATTTTGCTCCCACCTTGAAAGCATCCTTACCTTTCCGCCGGGCAGGCGGCTCCGGCACAGCAAATCCAAGCGCACCCGCCAGACGGTTTGTCACATTGAACGCGAAGCAACGCGCAAGCGCTTCTTTAACCTGGTAAGAAGCCGCACCGTCTCTCGCTAGGACACGCCTCACCAAAGACCGCTGGATTCTTCTTTTCTTGTCTTCACCCGGCATGATAATCTATGCAAGATGTCTCTTTTCACCACGGGTATTTACCAGCTCTCTCACCGGCCGAACCTCGATGCAGCCGACCTGCGCAGGCGGAATCATGGCAGCAATTTCCAGCGCTTGACCCATGTCCTTTGCGTCCACCAGGTAGAATCCAGCGAGCGCTTCCTTTGTTTCCGCAAACGGACCGTCCATGATGGTGACCTCCCCGTTCCTTATCTTCAAAGTCTTCGCGGTGCCTGTTCGCTGGAGCGCCTCGGACGCGATGCAGTTTCCACTTTTCCTGATCGCCCCATCATACTCCATGCACTCGTCGTCGGTCATGGCACCGATCTTCGACTCTTCACCATATACAAGGCAAATGTATTTCACGTTGGTGTCCTCCGTTTGTTTTTGACATAACTCACTCTTCCGATAATAGCTGCTCGCTCCACAATATTTCCCAGAGATGTCCATCGAGGTCTTCGAAGTAGCCATGATAGCCGCCACAAAATGCCTTCTGTTCCGGGTTGACAACCTTCCCACCAGCCCTTTTTGCCAGATCCAATATTCAATCTACTTCAGATGTGTCTTTGACATTGTAACCAATCGAGAACTCAACT
Source organism: Bacteroidota bacterium (assembly GCA_021796055.1). Next base: position 2,655 of record JAJYOS010000256.1, on the reverse strand, counting down.
GACGAGCGCACACGGGGCGTGACATTCGCGTCCCACGCAAGATTCTTCCTCGAATAGAGCGTGAGCGTGACCCCATTCTTCATTTCGAAGAACGCCACCTCGCCGTTCTCGAATTCTACCCCGACAATTCCTTTCGATGCGAAACCAAGTCCATCATGATAGAATCTGCAGGCGCGCTCCAAATCGTCGATGCCAAGCGTGAGTACCGCAAATCTTGGTTCCATTGCATTCTCCTTAATCCAACCCTGCCAGTCTTTTTTCAAGAAATCTTCTCTCAGGCACTTGCTGTGCGAGGGACAATGCCCTCTCGTACGATAATTTTGCCTCTATCTTCCTACCTAATCGTCTGCACATTTCAGCACGGGCCGAGTGTGCAAGGTGGTAATCCTCCAGCTCACCGCGAGCAAAGATATCGTCAATCAGCCTCAATCCGGCGTCGGCGCCGTCTCGCATCGCCACGGCAACTGCCCGGTTAAGCTCGACAACAGGTGACGGGTTTATTCCAAGCAAAAGTCCATACAGCGCAACGATCTCATCCCAATCGGTAGCGGCTGCACTGGCGGCTTCCGCGTGTACTGCTGAAATCGCCGCCTGAATTGTGTAAGGTCCTATCGGTAGTGAACGCAAAGCATCTTCCACCAGACCGACTCCTTCGTCTATCATCGCCTTGTTCCATTGCGAGCGGTCCTGCTCATCGAGCAGAACGATATCTCCGCCGGATGAAACTCTTGCGTTTCTGCGTGACTCGTGAAGCAGCATTAGAGCGAGGAGACCTTTAACTTCAGATTCCGGAAGCAGCTCAAGCAACAGACGCGCCAGTCTAATGGCCTCCTCCGAAAGATCTGATCGTATCGCCGACTCGCCTGAAGACGCCAAGTAACCTTCGTTGAAGATCAGGTAAATGACTTGTAAAACGGCATCAAGGCGTTCAGGTAATTCTTCCTTCGACGGTACCCGGTACGGAATTCGCGCGTCACGGATCTTAGACTTGGCTCTCACAATGCGCTGGGCCAATGTCGGCGGATTTGTGAGAAATGCGTGAGCTATTTCTTCTGTCGTAAGGCCACACACTTCGCGAAGCGTAAGTGCAACACGCGCCTCCGGCGACAGCACCGGGTGACAGCAAGTGAAAATCAATCGAAGGCGGTCGTCTTCGATTTTATCTTCGTCGAAATCTTCCTCAACGACGACGCTGTCTGCAAGCTGATTCGCAAGAGGTTCAAATGAAGTTTCTCCGCCAAAGGTGCAAAATTTCGCACGGCGCCTGATCTGGTCGATAGCCTTGAACCGTCCGGCCGATACGAGCCAGGCGCGGGGGTTTGATGGTACACCTACTTCCGGCCATTTCTCCATTGCCGTGCTGAAAGCTTCGTGCATCGCGTCTTCTGCGAGATCAAAATCGCCAAGTAAACGGATCAACGTGGCAAGAACACGGCGCGATTCGGTCTTGTAAAGACTGTCTACCAGCTTGTTTGTGTCGTTAACGGTCTTGCTGTTCAAGTGCACTCTTAGATACTAACGCTGATTCAGAGTTTCACATTCCCTCGTCTCGAAATAAGAGACCTCATCGATTATTTTTTCAGGAGATGTAAAGCTTACAAATATTGATGGAGGTAATTCAATGTCAGCTCCTGTGGTCACTATTCCCCGGAAACTCAGTAAAGGGAAGGAGTTGGTGGTAATACGGAACCGCGATTTCGACGCATTCCAGAAATGGCAGGCCGAAGTACAGGATTCGCTTGACAGGGTGCAACGTGGACGCAAGGAGTATAAGAAAAAGCAGACAATGGTGGCTGAGTCACCAAAAGCATTCCCGTAAACTGGTACGCATGACATTTATCGCTAACTGTCCTCTTCCAAAGGGATCCGTTCGGACAATTCCCTCGGCAAATATCCGAACTCCCTTTTGAACGCTGCGGTAAAGTGGTGCGGCTCGCTGTAGCCGACGAGCCACGACACTTCGGAAACACTTTTCTTCTCGTCAAGCATCATACGTTTTGCTTCTTTCATTCTTAAATGTCTCAGATAACCGAATACGGTCGTCCCGAACATTTCCTTGAAACCTTTTTTCAATTTGTAGTCGTTGAAACCAGCGGCCTTCGCCAAGCCCAACAGTGAAAAAGTTCCGAGCGGGTCACGGTCCAGCATTTCCTTGACTGCACCCACCCTTTCCAAATCGTCCGCGCTTAACTTCATCTTAACAGCATAGTCCAGGTTGTCTGCCTGCTCAATTTGAGCTACAAACAATTCGATCACTTTTGCTTCCAGAAAAAGTGCCTTCAGATTTCCATTCAGTTTACAATTCAGAATTTCATAGAGAATTGATTTCATCCTCGGTGACATAACCAGGTTCCTGACCGGGACCAGCGCGGCTTCTTTTCCTGCCGTCATTCTTTCAAAGAACTCGCTCAACGTTTTCGAGTCAGGGTCCACCAGATTGCCAAAAGCCGTTTCAGGGATTTGGACTCCCACGACGCTTACGCGTGGGGATTCCATGGAGTAGTCGACGTCGGCGTGCGGAAAGTAAACGATGTTATGCTGGTTATCCGTAAACCTGCGAACCTCCCCGCTCTCGTTCGATTTCATTACGGTGTCGCCCCTCAACAAGAACTGCATCTGAACGGGCGGGTATCGCATTTCAGGATGGAAAACCCT
>JAJYOS010000255.1 GCA_021796055.1 Bacteroidota bacterium | reverse complement strand
CTTGATGTCGACTATGTCATCAGCACTCCTGTCCAATTCCATGTCGTCGTAAGGAGTCGGCCTGCCGACCGCACCGGGTACAACGAGGATGTAACCTCCTTCCATCTCGCGGGTGAACTCCAGCTCACGTTTCAGATAATCGACTGCAGCCTGTCGCTGCACCGCACGGTTGCTGGAGAGATCGTTGTCGGGCGAAAACATGCCGCAGATTCCGGAGACCTGGAGGCCATGATCGGCAAGGATCTTCTTTGTATCAGAGGCTTGGTAGCCGAGATTCGGACCATAGTGATTACCGTGGAGCTCGATGAACTTCAGGCCGTTTCTTTGCAGGCGCTCGGCGGAATCACAAAGCGGCTCGATCCCGAATCCCCAGTTGCTCCATGATAGTTTGAGGCGTTCCTCGAGCTTTTCAGGATGAGTCTTCTTCAGATCCTGGAAAGCTGAACGTATCTTCTCATTCTTGATTTCGTAATTCTGTCTTCTCATTTCTGCTCCACTTATTTACCGCAGAGACGTTGAAAGCTGCCTAAGTTCTGCAAACACCGGTAGACAGGCACAAGGGACATAAATTGCCGACCTAGCATCTTTGCGCCTCAGCGGTTTAAATCTATTCTATTGTCTTCGGCATATCAGGATGATTCGGACCGAAGTGCTTGAGAACAACCATCGGCTGGAATTGGCTCTCATTTGTTATGACAATCCCGTTCTTTGCCGCATCTTCACTCACGAAGTACTCATCGTTGCTCGCTTGGCCAAACCGAAGCATCACTGACGCCTCGACATTGTAGACGCCGAATTTCCCATGTCCCTGAACGATGATGCATCCGTAAGCTGCACCGTCTTTCACGGTAACCGTTTGTTTCGGCATGATAGTCAACTCTTTTGCAGCGATGTAGTCGTTGGCATAGATCACCCATTTTTCGGTATGCATTACATCGGAATGCAGACATACAATTGGTTTTCTGTAGTTGTGCCTCTTGTAGTGCGGGTCGACATTTTTCTCCCAGTCCATAAGGCTGATGACATAGTCGACATCAAGTTTCTTGTCGGGTGGACAGTTCTCCACTAGAAAATCGTACGGATAGACCTCATCGGAAGTGATGTTTTCGTACACAGAATTGACATCGCTGTTCCACTGCGGCTCATAAGTCAGATATGAGCCCGGCGCGTGCAGGACACCTGGAGGAGTGAACCAACCACCGGCTCCAAGTTCAATCCGATACCCCCGCGACAACTCGGTTATCCTATTGTCCCCTTTTTCAAACATCAACAGACGTTCGCGCACCATCTCCTTCGTCACATCAGGGTCGAAGCCAAAGTAAGTAACAGGGAATTCTCCAGGGTAATTATTCATCTGAGGCGGGAAGTAGTAAGCCTCGGGTTTACCAAGTCGCCCGACTCGCGCAGCCGCCTCGAAACTCAAATGCAAATGAAGAAAGAGCGGAGCGAGAAAGTCAAAGAACTTCGAGTACATCGGCCACCCGCCGTACTTCTTCATTAGCTCAGAGCCAACGAGTTTGTCCTTCAATTCGCTCACGGCATCTTTAAATAGGAATTTCTCCGCCAGCTTCCCATTCCACGGAAGGACGTAGCTCATCCCTTCGTCCGGGGGAGCAAGCTCACCGTTCATGGCCGGGATGACAGAAGAGAACCAGCGTTCTTTGATAGATCCGCGTTTGGTGCCGAGCGCATAATAGTCGTCGGGATGTAATCTGAGTCGCCGGCCCGCACTGCTGAACCTGCGCGGTACAAAGTTTGGGATAAGACATAAGATACCTTTCCCTTTGTCGAATGTTTCTTCAATTTCACTCATAGCTCATTCATCCATTCTTGTTGAGTCCAGCTTTTTGCAGGTACTGTGCCACGTTAGCCTTCGTTACAAGCTGGAACGGGATATAATCCAAATGTGGCACCTTTTCGCCCTTGACCAGCTTGTATGCCATTTCCACTGCCTGCGATCCCTGTGCGTCGGCATCCTGGTACACGGTCGCGATCATCTTCCCGCTTGCAACGTCCTGCAGAGCTTCATGTATGGCGTCTATTCCTATCACGGGAATTTTCCTCTTTGCTCCGGACCCTTGAATTGCACCTAAGGCTCCAAGCGCCATTTCGTCGTTCTCCGCGATCACACCGTCGATCGTGCGGCCGGCAGAAAGCCAATTCTCCATTACGGTCATTGCCTGTGCCCTGTCCCAGTTTGCCGTTTGCTCGGCAATGATCTTTGCCTTTGGATACTTTGCGAGGACCGCCTTAATTCCTTCCGTGCGTTGAACCTCGGCCGAGTGTCCATAAGGCCCTTGAAGGAGCACGATGTTCCCCTTATCGCCAAGCACCTTCATCATCTCCTCAGCTTCCATCACTCCGGCAACGCTGTCCGGCGATCCAACATACGCATTCACCTCATTCAAATTAGAGACGAGGGCGTTGACGACAACTACAGGTATATGATGATGTACTGCAACATCAACTGCTGGAGCGGAACCGTATTCATCTTCAGGATTAAGGATTACGGCATTTACGTGCTGGTTAACGAAGTTTTCAACCTGTCCAATCTGCCTTTCGGCTCTTCCCCGCGCATCCAGCTCGATCAGTTTTACGTTCAGCTTCTTCGCTTCGGCCCTTATGGCGTTCTGGAGCCTAATCACGTATTCGTTCGCAAGATCCTGGTACGAAACTCCGATCGTGATTTGATTCTTGTTGCTCGACTTGCCACCGCATCCCCACAAGGTAGTCATCAACACGACGCCAGGGAGAAGAAACACGGATGAGATCCAGCGAGAAAATCCAGGTAACTTCATTAGAGCAGTCCTTTCTTAATAATCAGATTAGCGTAGCGGGCACGCTCGCTTGTAGCGACAACCGCGAATGCACTCTTAGCACGTTCATAGAAAGCGAATCTTTCCATGTACTCAAACCCTTTGAATTGAGGTTCGTGCTGCCGGATGATCTTGTCGTACACCTGCCAAACATCAGGGCTGTAATTGTCTCCTGGCACCACGGACATCAACGCGACCGGATAATCGACGAATATATCGAGCGGAAACAAATTGAGTATAGCTTCAAGCATCGGCGGTACATCATGCCCGTCCGCTCGAATCAACCGTTGAGCGCAGCTGACCGCAGGAAAATTACCATCGGCAATGACAAGCTCGTCGCCATGCCCCATTTCTGCAAGCGTCTTTAGTAATTCCGGCGATAATATGGTTGGAATGCCTTTTAGCATCTATTCATTGGAGCAGATCAGCAATGGAACTTTGGAATATTGGAATGGCGAAATGAACCCTACTTGAAAGACAGGCTTAATCGGGTGCCTTATGCAACAATGTCATCACGCAAAAGCACAGTCTACGCATTTCCACTGTTCCAGGATTCCTTGATTCCATCACTCCGTTTTTCCTTACCCTTTAGTCTTCTTGTCGAGAAACACGGCAAACACGATAATTGCACCTTTGACGATCAGCTGCCAGTATGATGACACGTTGAGCATGTCGAGTCCGTTGTTCATCACTCCGATAATCAGCGCACCGACAACGGTCCCGCTGATCGTTCCGATGCCGCCCATCAAGCTCGTGCCTCCAATGACCGCAGCAGCTATGGCATCCAATTCATAGCCTTCTCCAAGCGAAGGCGAGGCCGACATGACTCTCGATGACAGTACTATTCCGGCAACGCCAGCTAGAACTCCCTGAAGGATATACACGGCAATCAGAATGCGATCGGTGTTGATGCCGGATGCCTTTGCCGCCATTTCATTTCCACCCACTGCATACACATACCTCCCGAACCGTGTGTAACGCATTGTAAAAACCCCGAACAGGATTACGATGATAAATATCACGACGGGAAGCGGGATGCCGAAGAGGTAACCGGTTCCGATCGTGTCGTACCCATTGCTCAGGTTGAACACCGGTCTTCCACTCGTATAGACGAGCGCCATTCCGCGCGCGGCGGTCATCATACCCAGCGTCACGATGAAGGGTGCCAATCTGCTCTTCGCGATCAAAACTCCGTTTATTGTTCCACATATCAAGCCACCCGCCAGACCGACAATGAGCGGTACAATCAGTGGATACTGCCCGGGATGCGCGAACGACGCAGCCATCACGGCCGAAAGCGCGAGTATCGAACCCACGGAAAGATCAATGCCGGCAGTGATTATGACAACCGTTTGTCCTACCGCAAGAATTCCGATGACAGAAATCTGGCGAAGAATATCCATGATATTCGACGCTGTGAAAAATGGAGGCGAGATAATCGCCAGCACGATGACAAGGAAAACGAAGGCAAAGTAAATGCCGTACCTGGATAGAAAACTTCCCACGGTTAGCGCGCGTAATCGCCTTTGTGCCCTGGCAGAACGAGCTTTTTCAACTTTCGCTGACGTCGATTCTAACAGTTTTGTTTCTTCCTCCGATCCCAAATATTTACTTTCCCATTGCTGCTCTGATAATCGATTCCTGGTCGAACTCGTTTCTTTGAAACTCTGCTGTAACCCTACCGTGGTACAGAACAATCACGCGATCACTAAGTCCGATGATCTCCTGCATCTCTGAGGAGACGACGACAATAGTCTTGCCGTGTTGGGCCAGATTCGAGATAATTCCGTAAATCTCCGCCTTGGCTCCCACGTCTATGCCGCGGGTCGGTTCGTCGAATATTATGATGTCAGGATTTGCCAGCAGCCACTTTGAAAGTATGACCTTCTGTTGCGTCCCGCCGCTTAGTGTACCGACAGGCTGATACCTGTTTCGTGTTTTGATTCTAAATTTCTCAATTTCGGTATCGACAACTTCGTTTTCCTTTTTCAGGCGCAGAATCTGACCGTAGCGGCTGTATGATTTGAGATTCACCAATGTGATGTTGTCTCTGACGGATGCCGTCAGGTTCAAGCCCTTGAGCTTTCGATCATCCGTAATAAGGGCGATACCATGCTCCATCGCATCGGCAGGTGACTTGATCTTCAATTCAACGCCATTGACTCTGACGGTGCCGGCATCAGCTTGCCTCAAACCGAATATTGTCTCGACCAACTCAGTGCGTCCGGCACCCATAAGTCCGGCAATCCCCAGCACCTCGCCCCGATGTGCCTGAACATTCACGTCAGTGAACACACCGGCCTTTGTCAATCCTTCCACCGCAACTGTAATCGGACCCGCGCTCACATTTGTCTTGGGAAACATTTCATGAATTTCCCGTCCCACCATGAGTCTGACCAGAGTGTTATGATCAAACTCACTCACCGGACGAGTCTCGATGTACTTCCCATCCCGAAGGACTGTGATTACATCAGCAATTCTGAAGATCTCGTCGAGCTTGTGAGAAATGTAAATGACAGCAATGTCTCTTGACTTGAGACTGTCAATGATCTTGAATAGTTTTTCTACTTCCCTCCCGCTCAGCGCCGAGGTCGGCTCGTCCATAATGATGAAACTGGAGTTGTAGGAAACGGCCTTTGCAATTTCGGCCATCTGCATTTCGGCAACCGACAAGCTTCCCATCTTTGCATCGGGATCGAGCGGAAAATCCAGTGTCTGAAAGAGATTGCGGGCAAGCTGTCTTTGTTTATTCCGGTTGACTACGCCTGTCGATCCGAAACACGGCTCCTTTCCCAGGAAAATGTTTTCTGAAACTGTCATCTCTCTTACGGGGTTGAGCTCCTGTTGAATCATGGCGATGCCCATACTTATCGCTGACTTCGGGCTACGGACGTTCACCTCGTTACCGTTCAGCAAGATTCTTCCGCTGTCGGCATGATGGACACCTGCGAGAATCTTCATCAACGTGGATTTCCCCGCTCCGTTCTCGCCGGTGACTGCGTGCACCTGGCTGCGGCTCAGTTCGAAGTTGACATCGATAAGGACGGGGACACCTCCGAAGGACTTCGAGATGTGCTCCATCTTCAATATTGGAACTTCGGTGTTCATCGCTCCATGATGACGGCGGCAGACTGTGCAGGTATGTGAACTCTGCCCGTCGTTGGAAGGGCGGTTTGATGTTCCGGTGTCGCCACGACAAGTGAGCCGTGATGCGGAAGTCTTACTGTGGCAGTTATCGGTCTATTCGCTTCCATGTTGACCACAACGACGGCTCTCTTCCCGTTTTTCGCATCGAATACTGAGTACCGGCAGTTGCCATTTGCCTTTACCTTTGCACCAATCGTGTCGCGGAATTTCGCATACCACAAATAATTCGCGTAGCGCTTGCGAAGTGCATCGACTTTCTTCCCGTAAGTCAATGTCAAAGGGAAATCGGATAAATAACCCTTGAAATTGTAAGGTTCGTACTCGATGATGTAGCGATCCAACAACGCGAAGTTAATCATCGGGCGGTCATCGAACCCTGTAACAGCGATCATGATAGGTTCCTCCGGATCGATATACCGTTGGACCGGTGTCGAACCAGATCCAATCCGTGTGTATGTGAAAGGATAATATTGTGTCAACCAATCCTGCGGACCTTCTCCGGCAAAGAGGAAATCAGGACCTGCCGCACTATCGGCAGCGGCACGCAGCCCACGCGCGAACGGCAAATCGCCGGCATAAATGAACCCCGGCGGAGTATAGCCATGGCCTGGAGCAAACGAATATTTCACTCCATCATGATGGCACACTTCGTCAACGAGCCAGCCGGATGCGCCGAGCGAAAGGAGCTTATCGAATTGCCCCACTGCAACTGCGCGATATGCCGGATCGAGCACGTCCATAACGTACCGAACATGATTGTTTATACCTGCAAGCTGGACCGGTGTATAGTAGCTGTAGCCTCCCTGTCTATACGGAATGCCGTATGGATCGGTCGCTGCATACTTGTAAAGCTCGGTCTTTGCCCACTCGGTCGTCCGATCGGCCCAATTCAATTTTCCAAACAGGATGATATGTACCCCCATCCCCTGTATCTTCTTAATGGCGTTACGAAGCTGCTGCGTCGTTCCGAGATGAGGGTCGGTGGACATCTGCGGGTCATGGCCGTCCTGGCCGCCGATGTTCCAGCCCACAAGCTGTATCGCATCCACTCCACTTTCCGCACATTCCTTTCCGTATGAGACAAGGCTGTCATACGGCACACGCCAATCCTGGACGGGAGAGTCGATCTGAAGCTGCTGCCACGAATTGACTTTCTTGACCCAATTCGGAAGCTGCGGCTGCACGTACCATGCCTTTCGCCACTTCTTGTAAATATCCACTCCGGAATGCCAGTCGCCGCGGTAGCACTGGACCACAACCGGCACAAGATTCATATCGGAATGAGGATGAACAAAGAGAAAATGACACGTGCGGAATTCCAGATGAACAGGCACGGTGGTGTCCGAGCCGTCTCCGGCGAGAGGTTTGCCGGGAATATCACCAGACTCAGGTACGGCGTTTGTTACGGTAGATTGGACTCCCGGATGTTGCTCGAAAGTATACTGGATCAGGTACGGCTGGTCAGGGTTATCCATCTCTATATATACGCCCTCCGAACCGGACTGGATCAGACAGAAAAGGCTGCGGTACGAATCGTAGTCAAAAGTCGGGTAAAACACCCCCCAGTATCCTTTTCCATTTGCAAAGTCAGGATAGACTTCGTGCGATTCGAGGTTATCATACCACATAGCGCGTGCGCGGAGAGACGAATTCTTAGAAGGTGGGTTAAAGTCCCCGAAGTATGGATAATCAAGAGTTTGGAGAGTTAGGTCGGAACTATTAACGATCTTTCCACCGAACTTCAGGACGCCATTGTTAAGCGTCACGGTCGCATCGAACGTTATCGGTATCACTCCGCCATGCTGGCTAAGCAGGCTTTTCCACTCGATTCGAATTTCATGGTCCGATATCTTTTCCACACTTTCTGCCCGCTGTTTCTGCCCCAGAATGAAATTGTCCTGCCGGTCAGGCAGCGGAACAAGCATCCGGAACGAGATGCCGAGATCAGGGCGTCTTTCGACTGTCCATCCCGTTGTTTTGTCGACGAGTTTCGTCAGTGCACCGGACTGCGAATCGAATGCCACAAGAATTTTGCTATCCTGGAGGACAATTTCCCGAGCTTCAACGGGCCGTGCAGAACTAAACGCAGAGATCGCCGCGATCCCAATTATCATTGCGAGAAGTGAATGATTTCTGTGCATAACTATGACCTCGATTACTGATTTAGTTGTATTAGGGCTGGGCTTCCTTGAGTCCAGTCCCCGTTCAGTTCCTTCATCTGCAAGTAGCCGGTCGCCGGATTGTAAAGGTTCTTCCAGTCCTGAGCGTGATTAAGAAGCAACCCGGCGTA
>JAJYOS010000254.1 GCA_021796055.1 Bacteroidota bacterium | reverse complement strand
ATTAACTTCATACAGGGTCTCGGAGTGTTCGCTCACGAAGCTTATCGGAATCACGAGCAGATTCTTCTTTCCTTCCGCGGCGAGTCGTTTTATTTCGGCCAGCGTCGGCGGGCCAAGCCACTTTACCGGACCCACCCTGCTCTGATATGCCAGCGAGTACGGATTTGAAAATTTCCCCGACACGAGATCGACAGTCTCGATGATCTGTTTCTGATACGGATCTCCCCGCTTTATCACTCTGACGGGAACACCATGAGCGCTGAAAAGGAGATAGACTTCCTCTCTTATCGCCCCGGAAAATTTCGTCAAAGCTTCGTTGATTCTGTCCGTGAGCGCCTCGATGTAAAGAGCGTCGTTGTGGTAACTCTCAATCTGAAGCACCTTCATCCTTCTCGTGAGGTTATGCGTGACACGGTTCCACTCCTCAAAGCTAGAAAGCGTCGTCGTCCTGGAATAATGAGGATATAGCGGAAGCAGCACGACATTCTCGACGTTATCATTCAGAATCGCGTTGTGTGCTTCTTCGATATATGGTTTAAAATATCTCATCCCGACGTAGACTTTCGCGTCGATCGTCTGACGAAGCCTGCTCTCCAGAGCTTCGGCCTGCGTGACGGTGAGTTCGTACTGAGGCGACTTCCCCCCCATCACGTCGTAGTAATGAGCCGTCTTCTTCGCGCGCCGCCTGGCTATGAACCTGGCTAATGCCCTCCTGGGCAATCCGCGTAAAGGAATCTCGATGATGTACGGGTCCATAAAAAGATTAAAAAGAAATTCCTCGATATCCGCAGCCGACAAGGGACCGCCAAGGTTCAGAAGCACGACACCGATCTTACCCATTACGATCTCCTACTGTTAGTAGACAGCGAATCAGTTGCGGCCTTCTCCATTAATTCCGCTCAAACGCTTTCCAGCCCTTCACGAAATCGACGAGAGTCTTCACTCCTTCTACTGGCGTACCGGGCAGTATGCCGTGGCCGAGATTGAAGATGTGTCTTCCCTTTGGCGCCTGCGCAAGAACCTTTTCCGCTTCCGACCGAATCGTCCCCTTGCCGGCAAACAGCACGGAAGGATCAAGATTGCCTTGAACGACACCGCCTACGGTTTTGGCCGCTTCGTCGATGCTTATCGTCCAGTCGACGCTGACAGCCGAGGCGCCTACATCGCCCATCTTCCTCAAAGAGTGGTTCGCCGCTTTCGCGAAGACGATCACGGGGACTTCATTCCGAAGCGAGTCAACAATTTGTTTTATGTATCTGAGCGAGAACTCCTCGTAAAGGCGGGGCGAAAGGACACCCGCCCACGAGTCAAAAAGCTGGATGACATCCGCCCCAGCCGCGCGCTGCATTTTCAAATAGGATATCGCGCTGGAAGTCAGCAGCTGCAAAACTTCGTGAGCCGTAGCTGGATCTTCATACAGCATGGCTCTCGCGTGGACGAATTCTCCTCCTTTTCCTTCCACCATATACGCGAAAAGTGTCCATGGCGAGCCACAGAATCCTATGAGGGGCACGCGCCCGTTCAGCCTTTCCACGGCGAGCCGGATCGCGTCTGCGACATACTTCAAATCATTTTCGCAGTCAGCCGCATGAATCGAAGAAAGATCGGATTTCCTCCTTATCGTGTTGGTGAAACGCGGTCCACCTTTCCCTTCTTCGACGACGAGATTAAGTCCCATCGCCTCTGGGAGCACGAGTATATCTGAAAAAATGATTGCTGCGTCGACGCCTATTATGTCGACGGGTTGTATAGTCACTTCAGATGAAAGTTCCGGCACCCTGCACATGGTGAGAAAATCATGCTGGGCTCTGACAGCCATATACTCGGGGAGATAACGTCCCGCCTGGCGCATGATCCATATCGGTGTCCTTTCAGCCCGTTCCCCCCTGAGTACTCGGAGGAGTAAATCGTTATCAAAATTTTTCATGTTCGACCATACTAGCAATCAAGCCCTCTATCGTGGAATTAGCGGGAACAACGTCGACCTTAAGCCCCGCCTCCTCCGCCGCTTTCTTCGTTGTCGGACCGATAACAGCGATCTCCTTGCTTTTAAGCACGGAGGCACCGAACACCGCCAGGAAATTTTTTATTTGGGAAGGGCTGAAAAAGACAACGCCATCGAACTCGCCTGATGAGATCCGCGATTTCAATTCATGCTCCAGCGAAGTGTTGGGAAGTGTGTTGTACACGACAATCTCATCGACATCGCCACCCTGCGCCCTTATGAGAGCGGCGATTTCGCTTCCCGCAAGATTCCCCTTGGGGATGAGGATTCTTTTCCCCTTCCAATCCAGATCGCCGAGAGATTTAAGCAAATCTGACGAAGTATACTTCTCGGGCATGAGATCGGGATTTACTCCATACACATTCAGCATCTCTGCCGTTTTTTTCCCGATTGCCACCACGAACGGCTTGCCACCGGCATCTTTTCTTAGAGACACATGCGAACCGATATGCTGGACGGCGTTGACGGATGTAAAAACAACGACGTCATATTTGCTGAAGGCTGAGAGTTTCTTCAACGCATCAGGTGACAGGATTGCCTGCTCTATCTTTATCGTCGGGAGGCCAATCACATTAGCACCCAACTTTTCCAAACCGGCCGAGATGGCGCCGGATTGCTCTTCGGCTCGTGTTACTACAATCCGTTTGCCCGAAAGTGGTAAACCTTCCATCAAGCCTTTCCTCCCGAGATACAGGCGCCTTTCAAGCCGACGCGCTCCTTATCTCCGCTAGTATTTTGTCTGCGCCGAGCGACAGGAGTTTTTCCGCTAATTCTTCGCCGGAATTTTCCGGTTCATTAGCGTTCAATGAAACGAAATCTCTGATGAGTATCTCGCCATCCAGAGAGGCGACCATGCCGCTGATCTTCTTATTCGTGAAATAGGTATAAACACCGATTGGCACTTGGCACCCGCCTTCGAGCTTCCTCAGGAAGGCGCGTTCGGCAAGCGCGGACGTCTCAGATTCCTCGGAATTGAAATCGCGCAGGAGTTCTTTGATCCTGCCATCTCCTTCGCGGGCTTCAATGGCAATTATTCCCTGCCCCACCGCAGGAAGCATCTTGTTAGGTTCGAGGATCTCGGTCACTTTGTCGGCCATCCCCAATCTTTTAATGCCTGCGTACGCCAGCATCATACCGGCGTATCCCTCTTCCTCGAGTTTCCTAAGCCGCGTGTTTAGATTTCCTCTTATGTCGACAAGGTTCAGGTCGCTTCTGAGATGCATCAGCTGTGATCGTCTCCTCAGGCTTCCGGTGGCCACTGTCGATCCCTTCGGAAGCTCAAGGAGCTTCATGCCGTCCTGAGCTATGAGCGCATCGCGAACATCTTCTCTAGCGCTGAACGCGACGATCTGTAGTTTCTCGGGCAATTCAGTGGGAAGATCTTTGAGGCTGTGCACGGCGCAATCGATCTCCTTGTCAAGAAGCGCCCTCTCAATTTCGCGTGTGAACAATCCCTTGTCACCGATTTTCGAAAGAGGGGAATCGAGCACTTTATCGCCGGTCGTCCTTATCTTCACAATTTCAGTTTCCAATCCCCTCTGACTATCCCTGAGAAACGCCGCGACCGCGTTCGCCTGGTAAAGCGCGAGCTGGCTGCCGCGAGTCCCGATTCTAATTTTTTCCATTTGTCTTCTCTTCGTGGGATTCCTCGGCCAGACCGAACAGCGACTTCAGCGTATTCACACGATCAACGACGGATATCCCGTTCTCCGCGCTTTTTAGATTGGTCATGGGTTCGTGAAGTATCTTATTCACGAGCGATCGCGTCACTTCATCGAGGATCTTGGCGTCAGCTCCGTCCACCTTCCCCCTGTAGCGCTTCAGTTCTTCCTCTCTTATCTGCTCGATTTTGTCACGGAGCATCTTTATCGTCGGCCCGACCTCCAGAGAGTTGTACCATTTCACAAAATCATTCAGCTCTTCATCGAGCACCCTCTGAACGGCGACAATCTCAGCGCGGCGCATCTGCATGTTGTTCTGAACGATGAGATGGAGCGAATCTATGTCGTTGAGGAAAACGTAGGGTATCTTCTTCACGGCCGGGTCGACATTCCTCGGGACGCCGATATCTATTATGAGAAGCGGGTTGCTTTCTCGGCCTTTCATAGCCGCTGCAACCATATCGCGCGTAAGTATATATTCCGAACCGCCGACGCTCGATATGACGATATCCGCTTCCTGAAGGCGTGTCCGCATTTCATCGAGTGATATCGCCTCTCCCATTCCCATTTGTTCCGCGAGGTTCTTAGCGCGCTCGATGGTCCTGTTCGCGATGAGAAGCCGGGCGATATCCTTAGGCTTAAGATCTTTGGCCGCCAGCTCGGCGGTCTCGCCCGCGCCAATGAGCATCGCCGTTCTTCCCTTGAGAGACCCAAAAATTTTCTCGGCCAGTTCGACGGCGGCATAGCTGACCGAGACTGCGCCTTCCGAAATTTTCGTCTCAACCTTGACGCGCTTCCCAGCCTTCAGAGCGACCTGGCACATGTGATGCATCAACGTCCCCACCATCCCGAGCTCGACGCCGGTGTTGTACGCCTCCTTGACCTGTCCAAGAATCTGGATATCCCCGAGCATCAGGGAATCAATTCCGGAAGCGACGGCAAAGAGATGTCTGACAGCCTCAAATCCCTCGAAGGTTTCGAACCGGACATCCAGCTCCCCATCATGCAAACGCTTCCCTTCTCGGATGAGGCGGTACAATTCGTCGTGGGTCTTTGGGTTGGAAGATGGAACGAAATACAGTTCAGTCCGGTTGCACGTGGACACGATAAGCGATTCGCGTGCGGCCTCCTTAAGCTTGTCCGCAATCCCCCGGATTTCTTCGGAGGTATAATATATTTTCTCGCGGGCTTCGACATTTGCGGTCCGGTGATTTATCGAAACCGCGGTAAGTTTTAACATTCGACCTTGAGTTATTTACAATAGCCGAATGGCAGGCAGCGAATGTTTTTCAGGGCTGTCATTCATCTATCTGAAATTGTGAAAACTCGGCAAAAACACGTTCACTACAACCATCGATACCAGCGTCAAGGCAAATCCAACCATAGACACGATAATGACCGTTCGTCCCGTCCACTTCATCGACTTCTTCGACACGAGTGCGACAAAATAGATAATCCAGACAATGTCAGTAATGATGAGTTTGGGATCAGAGTATGAGAAATCATCTATGGTCTTTGGAAGCCAGACATATCCAACAAGTATTACGATAGACAGAAAAATGAAGCCGAAGACGATGGATGCGAAACTCAGATTCTCAAGCGTCTTTAGATCGGGAAGTTTCCTGTAAACAATCCCGAACCTGTTCGTTCTTATCTCATGATACATCATCAAGTAGAGTCCCCCGTAGACTGCTGAAATCGCAAGCGCGCTGTAACCAAGCATGGCGCTCACGACATGCAGTCCAAGCAGGCTCGACTTGATGATCGGATTTACCTGGACATCTAGCTTAATGAACGCCGCGGAGACCACCTGGAACAAAAGCGCCAAAGATAGGATAAACATCCCCGTCTCCTTCACTTTTGTTCTCATTTCTATGTAGATATATGCGACTCCGATTGTAAATGCCACGACTGTCATAATCTCAAACACATCCGTTGTAGGCGGATGCCCCGTCAGGATTGTCCGGCTGAGGAGATATATGAAATGAACAATCAATGTGCCGATCAGAAAACGGGTTCTGTTTCGTATTCCGAAAGGTTCATCGAGGAAAAAAGCCAATCCGTAGAGGAAAATCGTGAACAGATAAAGGATCGGCAGCGAAATATTGAGCAAATCAACAAAATATTCGAGCATGACCTATTAAGTTAGCCAAGGGGGGGCGAAACTTCAACACATGCCTGAAGGGTACTATACTTTGACCAGAGGAAGAAAGTGCCACTAATCACGCAAATTGTGTTTTTGCGGTCCGAATCGCACGAATGGCGCCGGTTACCACGGGAGTCTACGCCGGATAAAAGCAATATCGGCACAAAATTATCGGAATCGCCACCCCGTACAGAAAGGCTATATGCAACAAAGGACTATCCACTTATTGCGTTCCAAAAGAAAACAGATGATGGCTCGCAGCATTTCCCTCGATCCCTAACGGTCGGAATCCTTGTCAATTCCGCGCCTTGGATGCATATGGATTTAGATTAACCTCAAGACTTGGGGATGTTTACCTGACGGATAAATGACGTTTGATGTAAGTCTTGACTTAAAAATAGATCCGGGATAAATTGAACGCGAAGATGAAGTACTTCCTTATAGCAATCGCCTTATTCCTGATGGCATTAATGCCGACATCAAATGTGGTCTTCCAGGATGTCAGAGGGAGCAGCACCGCTGACGGTATTTTAATACAGTGGTCCACGTCAGTTGAAAATGGAATAAAGGATTTCGCCATCGAGAAGGCTTCGCAGATCAATAACCAATATTTCCAAATCGGCACGGTAACTCCTACCGGCGCGGGAAGCGTTTACAACTTCACCGACAAGCAGATTTACAAGACATCGTCATCGTCTGTTTTTGTCTACCGCATCAGGGCCGATGGAAACGATAACAGCGTTTCCTACTCCGATCCCATAACTGTCAGCTATGAATTCTCGGGGCTGTCCGGTGTGGCAGCACGGACATGGGGCAGCATCAAAGCAATGTTTAGATGACGTTCGGCCCGGAGGATCCCCGCGGCCCGGGAATTTTGTTGAGACCCTCCGCAAAAGTTTTCGTTCTCTCATTCATCCTTCTCTTAAGTGCATCACGCTCCTTCGCGCGCTCAATTACCATTTACAACCACCAACCTGATATACGAGTGAGCCTGACCGCGCGCCAGAAGGACCTTTCGCTCCGCATCCAGGGTAAGTGCAGTTTGATTTATCAGGATGTAAAAATCGCTTCGCTGACAAACTCATCGATCACGTTTCATTTCACCCCTCAAGGTTCACCCGTGGCGAGTTTATCGGATCAGCAAATAAACTTCTACTCTCCGATCGATATAGAACCTGCCGACACGCTTGATCCTATTATTAGTCCAAGCGATCCTCTTGGCGTGATGTTCAACGGAGAAACATATCCGGGGACAGTTGAGATTATGCCCGAGAGCGACGGTTCGTTCCGCCTGATAAACAGAGTCCCGCTGGAGACGTACCTCAGGGGTGTCGTACCTAACGAGCTTATAAACAACCTGAAGCCGGACGAATTGCAGGCGTGCATGGCGCAAGCTATCGCGGCAAGGAATTACGCGTTTTTCAGAATGAGCAACATCGACTCTTTCGCAAACGATCCAGCTTCAAAAGGGTTCGACGTCTACTCCGATACGAGGGACCAGGTTTACTCCGGTATCGAAAGATATAAACCTATCGCGGACACCGCCGTCGAGCTTACGCGCGGGATGATAGTGGAATATAATGGAGAGCCTGCAAGGTGTTTCTTTTTCTCGACATGCGGCGGACACACCGCGTCGGTTCAGGAGGTATGGCAGGGGCAGCCCGCTCTACCATATCTAAGGGGGGTCTCTGACATTGATCCTGCCACCGGAGAACCATTCTGCATTTTCAATCCCAATTTTTACTGGAGCGTAACTTTCTCGGGGCATGAGCTGACAGAACTTGTCAAGCGTAATCTAGCCATGGCTAGCCCGAACTATGGCGGCGTGGCCGTCTACGGCAACGTTGAAGCGTTGAGAGTCATTGACCGATTCAACTCCGGCCGCGTCGATTCCCTCGAAATCAAAATGGACGACGGTCATATTTATTACGTTCGTGGGGACCGGACGAGATACCTTTTCAAGCGCAGCAACGGCTCGATTCTCAACAGCAGCATGTTCACAATTGAAACTCTCCGTAAATATGGCGGCGGCATATCAAGGGTGATTCTCAAAGGAAAGGGAAACGGCCACGGAGTTGGGATGTGCCAGTGGGGCGCGCTCGGCATGTCGCGTCTGGGTTACAGCTTCAGACAGATCCTATCGCACTATTACCCGGGCACGGTAATTAAGAAAGTATATTGAATCCTTATGAACCTTCCACACATATATCTGGCTTCCCGCTCCCCACGCCGGCGGCAAATGCTCGAGATGGTCGGCATAAAATTCACGCTGCTCGACGTCGCGGTTGATGAAGACAATCACTTTGCCGACAATCCCGAGGAATATGTGATGAGTCTTTCGGAGAAAAAGGCGAAAGAAGCGGCCATACAAATAGAGAACGGCATCATTGCCACTGCCGACACGATCGTCTATGTGGACGGGAAGATCCTGAATAAACCGGTCGACGCCGCCGACGTTCGCGTAAA
>JAJYOS010000253.1 GCA_021796055.1 Bacteroidota bacterium | reverse complement strand
CTTCTTGTCTTCGCTTTGCGGAGTGCCGACGATATGGTAATAGAGCTGTTGTCCGACCGCTTCCGACATCAGCGCCTGTCCCTCCTTTGGTTCGGGGAACCGTGAATAGAAGAAGCCCTTGTTGTCGTTTGTCCAGGCGATTCCGGAGAATTTAACCCAGTGCACCGTGTCGGCGAAACTTTTGCCGGTCGCGAGATCCTTCACGTGAAGTTCTTCCCAATCGGATCCTCCCTGTGACAGGCCGTAACAGAGGTATCTCCCGTTCGGCGATGCTTCGTAATCGAGGAGTGCTATCGAACCGTCCGGCGAGAGTTTATTCGGGTCGAGGACCATTTTCGATCTTCCCCTTGCCGACTTCTTCATGAAGACGGGGCTCTGATTTTGCAGGCCGCTGTTTTTGCTGTAAAAGAGTTCTCCCTCGTGTTGGCTCGGGACGCCGACCTTCTCGTAGTTCCAGAGTTTCGTGATTCTCTTGTTTATCCATTTGCGCACGGGGATCTTGTTGAGATATTCGAACGTCACCTTATTTTCAGCCTCGACCCACGATTCAACCTGCGGGCTGTTCTGTTCTTCCATCCATTGATATGGTGCCGGCACTTTTGTTCCGAAATAATCGTCGACTACGGTGTCTCTGTACGTGTTCGGATATTTCAGCGCCTGCGCCTTCGTGCTAAGTGGTAAAGTCATCATGGCAATTATAATGTACAATCCCAGGTTAATGACGAAATTCTTATTTGAGTGAATGCCCTGGCCACGATTCTGCCGGGCACTGTTTGCGCCGGCGGCCGGAATCGGTCCGGGTGAAGACGAAGAGGGGATATGGGATGTCATTTTTCCTCCTTGGTTTGCTTTTGGTGCAACGGCTGCTTCGAGGGTCTCGCGACCAGAGCACTGCCGCGGCGGAAATGGCTATTGGAATGAATATCGCACCCGCGGACGGAGCTTGCAAGAGTGAAACTGGGTGATTGTGTATTTGACAAAACAGTAGAATTCTGAGCAAGGATGAAACCACTCACCGAATTCAACACGAATAGTGCGAATGAAAGGACTTGTCTAATCACTAATGGCACCAATCAACGATGTCCCATTAGTTTCATTCGCAAAGAGCCATCCCATGGTGAGTTGATTTGAATTCGTTTAATTTCCCGCCATGCCGCGATACCGCACCACGGGGCGCGGGCTCCTGACATACAAATGTTTTGGACGGGACATATCCTATTCTATTATCAATGAGTGGGAGGTGTTCCTCTATTCGTTTTGTCGAGTATATGATAGTCTGATACTGCGACCCGGGATGGTTTCTCGTGTGATTCGGAGCCGCCTGGCACGAACACTGGTGACGATGGAACGAAAAATCCCCGAAAGGGGTTAACCCATTAAATAGTCAGCGAGAACTTTCTAAGTAACTTGATTGGAGTGATGTTGATGGCAGGAAGTACAGCTTTTTCAGAGGACTTGGGCAAACTGATTCTTCGGTTGACGGTGGGTGGTTTGCTGCTTTTTCACGGCATTTCAAAGCTTTTGCACGGTGTTTCCTGGATGGCCGGTGCGCTTGCCGCATTTCATCTGCCGGCATTCATTTCGTACGGCGTTTATGTCGGAGAGGTAGTAGCGCCGCTTCTCATTATTATCGGCGTTTACACGAGACTTGCAGGCATCGTCGTATCTTTCGATCTGTTCATGGCTATCTTGCTCGTTTCACACTCCCGCATGTTCGTGGTTGGTCCCTCGGGCGGTTGGGGATTGGAACTCGAGGCATTCTATCTGTTGACCGGTGTTTGCATTTTTTTGCTCGGAGCGGGCAATTACAGCCTTGGAGGAGCCAAAGGCAAATGGAATTGATCTGCCCGATCCGTCCATAAGGATTCGCCGGCCCGCGAAGCAAAGATATCCTGAACGGCCAATCTTCCGCGTGGACTTGTCAACATGTTGACACTATCGGGGGAGAAAACTAACTTACTCTCGAGACCGCCTTCCGTGCGACAACAGTCTGTCTCCGTTGTGTTGGTCAACAATGGCGGTCCCGAACGACATGTCAGGGCACCTTGGCCGGAATTCGAGTGATGCCCAAGCTCCAACCTGAAATCCTTCCCGCAGCTTTTTCTCCGTAGTACGTCGGAATCATTTCGCCAGGTGACGCCCGCTGGAAGTAGTTGAAAGAGTCCTAACCGGACTTAACAACGAATCTGGAAAGGAGGTCGTCATGACTCTGGATAAGCTGAAAGAATACCTCGACAGCCACGGGGTAAAATATGTCCTCATGAGTCACTCGCTCGGTTATACGGCGCAGGAAATTGCCCACACCGCGCATGTCCCGGCGGATCAGCTTGCTAAAACAGTCATCGTGAAGATTGACGGGAAGCTTTGCATGGCGGTTCTCCCCGCGTCTCACAAGGTCGACTTGCACTTGTTACGGGATGTAACCGGGGCGCATAAGGTCGAGCTTGCCGCGGAGGAAGAATTCTCCGGAATATTTCACGGCTGCGAGCTCGGAGCGATGCCGCCGTTCGGCAACATTTATGGTATGGATGTCTTCGTGTCCGGGCTCCTCGTAGAGCAGGAAGAAATCGCCTTCAACGCATGCTCTCATCGCGAACTAGTCAAGATGGCCTATAGGGACTTTGCTAAGCTTGTGGAGCCTAAGGTCATAGAGATGGCGGAACCCTGATCTGTTTGTAGAGCCGGAAACCGCTTGACCAATTCACAATCGGGAGGCCGGCCGGATGAAGTGGAACAAACCGCTTTCCGGTCTAACCGGTGGCGCCCATATTCGTTGATCTGAAATTTACAGATCTCGCCGTTATGAGCGCCGGCCGTCATCACGCCTCCCGAATTTTTCATGTCAGCGGAGTAGGGCAACAGAAAATCAAGATATTTATTGTGGGGGCGACGGGAGTGATAGGGAAAAGGGTTATCCCGCAGCTGCTTGCCATGGGATACGAAGTCGTAGGGCTCAGCAGATCGGAAGAACATGACGAATGGTTGACTTCCCATGGTGTCGTCCCGAGGCGGGGGGGTTGTTCAACCGCGAAGGACTATTCAGAGTAATGGCCGACTGTGAGGTTGTGATTCAGCTCGCGTCCGCGGAGCCGTTACGATAATAACGGCGCTTGATGATTGGGTACTCATCGACAGGATAAGGACCGAGGGGACGACGAACCTCATCGGGGCGTCGCTTCGTGTTGGTGTGAGGCTTTACATACAGGCGAGCGTCACGTTCATATACGGCAGGAGTCACGGAGATTGGGTGGACGAATCTTGTCCTCCGGCAATTATTTTAAGGTTCGGAAACGTCTACGGATACGATGTGCCTTACACGGTGTCAATGTATGAACTAATTCGCAGCGGCAAATACCCTCTCATAGACAACGGGAAGGTGTACTGGAATCTTATCATCGCTGATGACACCGCGGACGCCGTTGTCGCGGCAGTCAAGAACGGAACGCCGAAAGTCGGCAAGATTTTCAACATCTGCGACGACGAACCTGAAATGTATAAGGAGCTCGTGGAGTTTGTCGCAAGGTCTCTCGGGGCACCTAAACCGGAAAGCATTCCGGCTTTCCTGGCAAAGCCCGCACTGGGTGGCACACAGCAGATTATCTGCTACAGAGCGTCAGGTGCATGAACAAGCGCGCGAAAGAAGACATCAACTGGCACTTGAGCTTTCCTACTCATCGCGAAGGACACGAAGCAATTTTGAAATCCTGGCGCAGGCTCTATGGAAGCGTCCCGGAATCGGCCGGCGATCTGCGCCAAATTGAAGCTACTTAATTTCCTCTCCTCCTGTTATCTTCCGTACGGACGACGTTGTCTGCGGTCGGTTCAGCGGAAAGCCGTCAGACGTGGCGATGGGATTTCATTCCCTCGATCGGTCGTTTCAATTTCAGTCCATTAGACGGTTATATTACTTCTGGTTTAAATTACGCAACGGACAAGAGGAAAATGGAAATCCCCATCTATCAAATCGATGCGTTTACTGATGAAAGGTTTCGGGGGAATCCCGCGGCTGTGTGCATGCTAAATGGATGGCTCCCTGACAATACTCTTCAGGATATCGCGGCGGAAAACAACCTCGCCGAAACGGCCTTCGTCGTGAAAAAGAACGGCAACATAGAGTTGAGATGGTTCACTCCGGTGGTCGAAGTCGACCTTTGCGGCCACGCCACACTGGCGACTGCTTATGCCTTCAAGGAGCATCTCGGTTACGAAGGGGATGAGATTAATTTTAAAACGAAGAGCGGCTTGCTCAAAGTTGTCTACGGCGGCGATATTATGTCGATGATATTTCCCAGGCGGCCGGCCGAGCCGTACTCTGCGCCCGGTGAACTGGCGGAGGCGTTGAGAGCCCGCCCTTTGGAAGTACGTAAGTCACGAGATTTTCTCGTTGTCTTTGAACACGAAGAGGAAGTGAAAGCCATCGAACCGGATTTCGAGAAGATCAGGAGCCTCGACTGTCTTGGCGTCATCGTGACGGCGCCCGGGAAGAATGCCGACTTCGTATCCCGTTTCTTCGCGCCACAGGCAGGTATTAACGAAGACCCCGTCACCGGTTCGGCGCACACGACGCTGATCCCCTATTGGAGTGAAAAGCTGAGGAAGAAGCACATGACGGGAATGCAAATTTCGAAGAGAGGCGGGAAGCTTTTCTGCGAAGACATGGGCGACAAGGTGAAGATCTCCGGAAAAGCTGTGACCTATCTTGTCGGTACCATAGAAGTGTGAGTCTACGATCGCGTGCCGTATCATAGACGGGTCGGGCGCTCAGATGACCGGGCGAGACCGCAAAAGCAACAATCTTATTGCATTTATATTCCCCTGTTCCTACATTTCACTCCAATCACATAACCTATGAGGTCAATTGGATGAATCTTTTTCGTACCAAGAAACTCAGCGACATCATAGCGGATAGCGAAAAACCAGAGTACAAACTCAAACGCAGCCTGAACGCGTTCGATCTGACGACGCTTGGCGTCGGCGCGATTATCGGAGCCGGCATCTTCGCGATGACCGGAACTGCCGCTGCCGGAAGCGCGAACTACGCAGGGGCAGGTCCCGCTCTTGTCATCTCTTTCATTCTAACGGCTGTGGCCTGCGGATTTGCCGCGCTCTGCTACGCCGAGATTGCCTCCATGATCCCTATCGCCGGCAGCGCATATACTTATTCGTACGCCTCGCTCGGCGAACTGATTGCGTGGATAATCGGGTGGGACCTCATACTCGAATACGCGGTCGGAAACATCGCCGTCGCCATAAGCTGGGCGGGCTACTTCCAGGAATTGGTCAGCGGATTCGGAATTACGATCCCCTGGTATCTCGTGACGGATTACCGCACTACACTTGCTACCCCCGGGTTGATCGACAAAGCCCCGCACTTGTTCGGCGTACCGATCGTCTTTAATCTTTTCGCCGTGCTCATAGTTGCGCTCATCACTTATATACTCGTCATCGGGATAAAGGAAAGCGCGAGGTTCAATTCCGTGATGGTGGTGATTAAGCTGGTCATACTTCTCTTCTTCATAGGAATCGGAGCTTTCTTCGTTAAGCCGGAGAACTGGACGCCGTTCGCGCCGAACGGATGGAAGGGGATACAGACCGGCGCCGCGATCGTCTTTTTCGCTTACATCGGCTTCGACGCGGTTTCGACAGCTGCGGAAGAGACGAAGAATCCTTCCAAGACTCTTCCAATCGGGATGATCGCCTCACTTGTGATTTCAACCGTCCTGTATATAGCCGTGGCGCTGGTTCTTACCGGACTCGTTCCTTACGCGAAACTGGCGACCGCCGAACCGCTGTCATTGGCTCTCCACATGAACCATCTCGACTGGGCGGCAGGGATAGTCGCTTTCGGCGCCGTCATCGCGACTACGGCAGTCCTTCTCGTGTTCCAGATGGGACAACCACGCATCTTCTTTTCGATGTCGCGCGACGGCTTGCTCCCTCCCAGTTTTTCAAAAGTCCATCCAAAATACAGAACACCTTATGTTACCACAATTTTAACCGGGGTCTTCGTCGCCTTCTTCGCAGCCATCGCCAACATAAGCGAAGCCGCGGAGCTCACGAATATCGGCACCCTCTTCGCTTTCGTACTCGTTTGCGTCGGCGTCCTAGTGCTTCGGGTCAAGGAACCGGATGCCAAGAGAGGCTTTAGAACGCCGTGGGTACCTTTCGTACCCATCATGGGGATCCTGTTCTGTGTATATCTTATGATGGGCCTCCCTACAATCACCTGGCTCCGCTTCGTGATCTGGCTGGCGATCGGGCTCGTGATCTATTTTATGTACGGAAGGTGGCACAGCAAGCTGCGCATTCAAACCGACGCGCTGGAAGGAGCTGCAAAATGAGAAAGCACATGTTTACTTTGGCTGCACTCGCCATCACGGCAGTTATAGTCGTCGGATTGCCGGACAGCGGCAGGGCCCAGGAGAGGACCAGCAAGTATACTATCGTCATACACGGCGGAGCCGGGACGATTAGCGAATCCATGCCCGAAGCCGTGAAGGCTCAGTACTATGCCGCGATGAAGCACGCTCTCACTATCGGCAGAGACGTGCTGGCTAACGGCGGTACGAGCATGGAAGCCGTGGAGAAGGTGATCAGATATTTCGAGACCGACCCGAAATTCAACGCCGGCATAGGCGCCGTCTTTACTTCAGCCGGGCGTCATGAACTGGATGCCGCCATAATGAACGGAGCAACGCTCCAGTGCGGCGCGGTGGCCGGGGTGGAACACGTCGCTCACCCGATCACGCTCGCGAAGCTCGTAATGGAGAAGACTCCTCATATTCTTCTCGCGTACCAGGGCGCCGACGCGTTCGCGGTGAAGATGGGAATGAAACCCGTACCGAACAGCTACTTCGACACTCCTGAAAGAAAGACCGAGCTCGAGAAGTGGATGAAGAGAATCAAGGAAAAGGATCACGGCACAGTGGGCTGCGTGTGCCTGGATGAATATGGCAACCTTGCCGCCGGCACTTCAACGGGAGGCCTTACCGGGAAGATGCCCGGAAGGATCGGAGATTCACCTCTCGTCGGTGACGGCACTTACGCAAACAACCAGACCTGCGCGGTTTCCGGAACTGGTATCGGCGAGGAATATATGCGGAATGCCGTCGGGTTCAACATTAACGCTCTGATGGCATACAAGGGGATGTCGCTGAAGGACGCGGTTCATTATATAATTCACACGCTTCTCAAGCCCAACGTGGGCGGCGTCATTGCCGTTGACAGGGAAGGGAACTACGATATGGACTTCAACACGACGGGGATGTTCCGCGGAGTTGCGACCTCGTCGGGGACGTTCGAGGTAAAGATCTGGAAGGATAAGTAAGAATGAACCGGGGCGGCTACGGGATTATTTGTGATCGCCGTGTCGAGTATGGGCACGCGAAAGAAAATCAGCCGGGGTTTTCGTAAGATGAATACGGTTTTGGCAGTGTTGCCCCCGGGAAGAACGCTGCAGAGATCCCGGTAGTCGTGCCGATCCCTGAGCGATAGGGATCCCTCGAGAATGTGTTAAGGCAAAGCCTCGCCGTCCGGCAAAGCAGGCAGATTTCCGAGGGACGGGCCGTGGTGTCTTCGCACTTGAACAGGGGAGACGATAAATTCGGGAGACTTCAGGGCAAAGGCATATCACTACCGAGGGAAATAAGAAAATGAGTGTGCTGAAGATTAAGAGTGCCATCGGCAAACTAATTAATCCAAAGAATAAGTATTACTTCATCGATTCAATTATTAAGGATGGAAAAGTCTTTGACATCGGTTGCGGCAACGATAGTCCTTATCAGGTAAAAACGTTAAGACCTGATGTCTATTATGTCGGCTTGGACATCGGTAGCTACAATCAATCATATTCTCCTGATAAATACGCCGATAGATTCATTTTGGCAGAAGCAAAAACATTTCACTCGGAGATTGCGAAGTATTCAAATACATTTGACGCTGTAATTTCGGCACATAATCTGGAGCATTGCAACGACTACCAAAAAGTGACATTAGCGATGTTAGATTCACTTAAGAATGGGGGAACTATCTATATTTCATTTCCTTGTGAAGAGAGCGTAAGATTTCCAAGTAGAAAGGGGAGTCTTAACTTTTATGACGATGATACGCATAAGAACCTCATCCAATACTCATCTTTTATTACCTTGTTGAAGGAAAATGGTATGGATATACTATTTGCAAAAAAGAGAAACAAACCTTTTATCCCATTTCTTATTGGATTAATCTTTGAACCATTTTCCCGATTGACAAAAAGGCAGGCTCCTTTAGGAGGGACTTG
>JAJYOS010000252.1 GCA_021796055.1 Bacteroidota bacterium | reverse complement strand
CCGTGAGACCTCACAGCTCACTCGGCTACAGACCCCCAGCTCCAGAAGCTTTCTATCCGGTTCAGTTTGCCAATGCCTGACCGGATCACTAACTTATCGTTGGTACAACAAACGGGGGCAGGTCACTTCAGGCGTCTCTTCGTCAGTCGATAGACTTCCGATTTGAGGAAGGAAGTCGTCGAGAAACACCAGCATTTACCGGTGTTCCCCTGTGAGATCGGAGGATTGTGCCAGTATTGGGTGAACTCGTCTACAGCCTTCGGCGCATCGTAACGGCTAAAGTCCATGCTGACGGTCTTATGGACAACGGTATCGCCGCGTTTGTAAAGCTTATTGAGTGAAGTGAGAACGGAGTCGAAGAACTCGTTTTTCGGCTGGATGAACATCACGCTTTAGCGAATTTCTTTCTGCGCGTATAAACTTCCTGATAACAGCACTACGAATAACAACGAACTAATGATAGTTCTTTTCATAGACAGCCCCTTTCGTTTTTAATGAACTAAACTCAGATAATATTAGTCCACGGAAGGGAGGAAATCAAAGTGCAGAAGTATGTCCCTCTGTGAGAAGTCGGGTATGATGACATCGGCTCCTGACTTGAGAAGCCGCGATCTCTTCAGAGGGTTCAGCCCGAAACGTCGCACCTCGTCGCTTGCGACGCCTACGGCAATGCCACCAACCCTCTTGGTTTCGCGCAGCTCAACCGGTCCATCACCGAAACAGACGAGGCCCGCACCGTGCAGCCGGTTGCGGTCGATTATTTCCCGGATCACCCGCCTTTTTGTGTTCAAAGAGGAACCTTTACTGTAACCGTAGATCCTCCCTCCAAAAAGTTCGGCGTAACCCAGTTGTTCGGCTTCACGCACGACATCGCTCTCATCGGTACCGCTGGCGAGATAGAGCTTCACTCCCCTGACCTTCAGCTCATGCAGAAATGGCAGCGCCCCTTTGATAGAAAAGTCCGCGACTTCCAGTTCTCCCGTCCCCAGCTTCTTGATTCGCGCATCTACTTCTTTCATAAGTGCCCGGTTGTAGATTTCTTTGTAGCCTTCCGCATCGAGGACATACTCCGGAGGGACGAAGCCCGACTCGCGCACCATTTCTGCAAGTGCCTGCATTTGCCGGATGGTCTCGATCCCTGTCGATTGATTTATGTATTCCCTGACGCGGGTGATCACCAGATTGTAGGTCTCCTCTTCCGCAGAATCAAATCGATCTCCAAGAATTGCCTTAACCATTACCGATTCCATCACCGATTCCCATCCCTGTCGAAGTGTTGAGATGGTACCATCATGATCAAAAATCGCATGAGCAATCTTCTCATGCGGCAAGCCCCGCGTGATCACTTCTACTTCCGAGCCGTCGATATATTTGGCCGCACGGATATCGTCTGCCAACTCCGCGTTGAAAATGTAGTCCGCTTCATCCCAAATTTGGATCACTTCCTCCGGACTTGTAGTACCTGTTTGTTGGAGCTTCTGGACAGTGACCGCGGCCGCGAGGTTGCCGATCTCACCGGCCGAAGCATAATCACCTCCAACAGCAAGTACTGCCGCGATTGCAGAAACGGTCGTATCCCCGGCACCGACGGGATCAATTTTCTTGAGAATCTGGATTCCCGGAATCTCGCTGTAACGGATACCGTCGTACAGAACCAGACCTCTTCCACTTCGTGTAATATATACGGGCTTGTGAGTTCTCCTGAATATCTGTAAAGCATACTCTTTAACTCTGTCAAGCGGAACGAGCTCGGTAAGCTCGCGCGGTTCACCGCAGATTCTCGATGCTTCCGCCGCGTTCACCTTGCAAATCATATTTGTGAATTCTTCGGTCTTCGTGCGCGAATCAAGGAGAACGGTTTTCGATGTATTTTGAACAGCCAGATCGTTTAGAGCTTTGACGACGTTTTCAGAATAGATCCCGTGAGGAAGCTGCTGATTTACGATAAGAACGTCGAGTAGTGAAGAGCTGTCTCTCAAAAGCCTAATAAGTTCAATTTCTGACGACGAATCGATAGAGTTGAATCTTCCGAAGTCGATCCGTTCTTGTTCCTCAGATCCGAGATACGGCTTGGCATATACCGGAGTATCCCAATCCTTTTCCTGAGTAATCATCCCGCCTACATCAACGCGAAGCTCCTCAAGCTGCCTAAACATCTCACGCCCGAAGATGTCGCTGCTGATAACTCCGAATGCTGAGACATACCCGACTTTCAGGTCGACAAGGTTCTTGACGACGTTGCCGGCCCCGCCGAGGCTATAGATCTGCCCGAGCACGGCATGAGTGGGTTTCCCAGTCTCGATAGATAATTCCAGCTTTCCCCCGGCAAGAGGCCAGTAGGCATCGAGCGTGAAGTCTCCTATTACTCCGATCCGCGCACGGTCTAATGAAGAGAGAATTCTAGTGAGTTCATTCTTATCAACCACGTGAACTAGACCTCGCAGAGCACTTCACCGATTTTTACCGCACATCCAGATTCCGCTGACCGTGCCATCGCTTCTACAACCGCAACATTCCGTAACCCGACTTTTCCATCCACGTCGGGCAGATTCCCTGTCAATAAGCATTCAGCGAATTCTCTAATCTCGGACAGATAGCTTTCGCCGTCAATCTCTTCCGAAGCGGAAATTGACTGAACTTCAACCTTCCCCCGGACCGTCTTCTCCACGAGAATGGTTTCGGCTCCGCAAGTAATTCTTGCCCTGGTACCCGAGATGACAACCTGATAGGCTTCCGGTGTCACGTAATCAGACTGGATTGCACCAATCACGCCGTTCTCAAACATCAACGTCGCGGCAACGCTATCGACAACTTTCTCTCCATGCTTGTTTTGAATAACGGCAGATCTCTGTGTGCAGGTGACCGACGCAATCGGACCGACCAGGTATTGAAGCGTATCGACAAAATGAATTCCAAGCTGCGTCATGGGAAGCATCTGGCATTTATCCTTCTCCTTTTTCCATTCGGGGACATCCTTGCTAATCCCGAAATTGAAAGACATGTTTGCGTACACACTTACAATCTCGCCGACTTCACCTGCATCGATAAACCGCTTTCCCTGACGAAAGGATCTCCTCTTTCGCGTGTTGTGTCCCACCTGCAGGATCTTCCCTGCATCTTTCGCCGTTTTCACGATCTCGAGCCCTTCACAGACATTTACTGCCAAAGGCTTTTCGATGAAAACGTGTTTCCCATGCCTCAACGCCTCTATCGCCTGGTCCCTGTGCACGAAGTTAGGTGTAGCAATGGCAACTGCATCCAGTTCCGGATCTGACAAAAGCGCCTCATAGCTTTCAGGAGCCCTGCAGCCGGTCTCTGCCGCGACCTGACGGACAGCCGCCGAATTGATATCAAAGCACGACCTGAGACGAAGCTTGTCACAAGCCTCTATCATTCTCAGAATTGTCCGTCCGTGATTTGTGACGCCGATCAGAGCGATGTTTGCGTACTCTCTCTTCAATTCTCTTTTTCTTCTTTCTCTTTTTCTGTTTCCGCAGCCTCACTGCCGTTTACTTTCCTGATCGATTCTTTATAAATTCTTGCATACACCTCATCCCTCGGTACACATCCAGTCGGATATTGTCCCATGGCATTGTTCTTTGAGCGCATGAGGTCCGTGCAGAAACTTGCACCATAGCAAACCATACTGCTCTTGACATCGGCGCGGCTGAGTGCATCTTTCACGTAGTTTGGATATGCGATTGAACCGCGTCCGATCCCAATGATGCTCACTCTCTTTCTTCTCAGGTTTGACTCGGCAGCATTTATGATAAACTTCCGAAGCCAGCTGTATCCGGTCCCAACCACCGGAAGATCGGGAAATGCTTTTTGAATCTCACCGGTTATCCTGAAATGCCGTTCGACACCGACAAGCGGATGCTCGGGGGGGTGGTAACCGTCAATCGGGGGGCGATCAAAGGGACGCCCGATGTGCATGTTGTAATAAGGACTACCCAGCGAAATATTAAGCAGCTTCAGTCCGTTCTCCATGAGAGTCTTGACGAAAGTTATGACTTCCGTCAGGTCTTCTTTCATCGGATGCATTCTGTCGATCCCGAAACCGTAATCATACGGAATCTCGTACGGTAGTGGTACACCAACTTTGGTGACCGGATCTTCGGCGAATGGAATCCCGTCATAGGCATTCATCCGGGAAGCTAAAATCAAACGATCACCGACGAATTCTTTTGATTTTGCCAGGACATTTCGTATAAACCTTGTTCTGTTTTCGAAACTGCCGCCGTATTTGCCCGGCCTCGTACGCGCACCGAGAAGCTCATTTAGAAGATACGTGTGACACTGTTTGATATCCACGAAATCGAAACCAACATCGGATGCAATCCTGATAGCGTCGACGTATGAGTCTTCAAGTCTTTCAAGGTAGTCGTCCGTGAGCACCGGGTAGTCTCCATTAATCCTGATTCCCCGCTTCTTGTCGGAAAAGGTTAGGAAGTCGACATGAGGATGATAATACGAGATGAGAGGTTTCGGATAACTGTAGCGGCCCGAGTGTGTCAGTTGAATGCCGACAAGAAGGTCATCGTCCCTGCCGAACGCTTCGCGGTGCTTCATGCGCGTAGCCTTGAGAAGTTTCCGGAAGTCCGGCATGGTACTCCGGTTCAAAAGCAATTGTCTGGGATTTGCTCTGCCTTCCGGCACGACGGCGGTTGCCTCTCCCCATATCAGTTTTGCACCTCCTTGGGCAAATCGTTCCCACCTTCGAAATGTGAGTTTGTCGGGCCTTCCATCAAGTGTACCGTCACACCCTTCCATAGGATGGATCGCCAGCGAATTGCCAATAATCCGCCCCCCTATACGGACGGGGGAATAGACCGCTTCGAGTTTTTCTTCGAAGGTAATATCGACTCCAAGCGATCTCGAGGCCTGTTCTACATCGGCCAGGCTCTTATACGTAAAGTATTTTTTGCTCACAATAATCCATGCTATTGAATCGTCGCCCCCTCAGAACTCCGACGAATCTGTCTTTTTGATGTTGAAAAATAACGCCCCCACAGTCGAACTGAAATACCGTCCACCGGAAGAGAAAATTTTACATATTCTATTTAGCGTGCCTCGACTGCTCTTAGCATCGAACGCAGGACATCCACATTGCGCTTGGATTTTTCTATTAGAGGTAGACTGTGGGTTTCCACGGTTACATAATCGATGCGTCGTTCCGCGACGAGCGATCTCAGTTGGCCTTCCCAATCGATCAGCCCCTCACCGACCGGCACACATTCCACGAGTGCCCCTTTCACCGTGTCTTTCACATGCACCCCGGCAATGAAGTCCTTGATAGCAGAATAGCCATCGGGGTAGGGATTTTCATCCTCGCCGAAAGCATTGCACGGATCCCAGTTTGACTTTATGGGCGCATCGGACACTTTCCGAAGGATCTCCGAAGTTGTCTTACCTGAACCGCACCAGTACCCCGGTTCGTTTTCCACGAGCAAGCTGGTTCCGGAAGATGAGGCGATGCCTGCCGCCTCTTCCAGATATTCAACAACCGCCGCCACGTTCCCGTCAGGCTCATTCTGTTCTCGCTTGAAACCGAAAATGATTATTTTTCCCGTGCCGAACTTGCGCGCGATCTCGATTGTCTGTGGCAGAATCGTGTCCAGCTCACGCCGGATTTCTTTCCTTTGCGCAAGCGGCACCTTGAAAATTCCCGGAGAAAGAGCGGTGATCTCAATTCCATCGAGGCGTATTCCGTCGAGGACCTGCTGAACGTCGATTTGATTCAGTCCCGGCACCCTGCCGCTCGTCAAGGTCCGAAGCTCGTACTTTCTGATTCCCCAGTCTGTTCCGTATCTAACGGCTTCCCTGAATTCCGGGACAATCTCGTCACTCACTATTGCTATTTCCATCACGTCAATTGCCGGCGTAGCCGATCGTGCTGGAAATGTTTTCACCTTCCTGGATCAGAGCAACAATAAGGGACTTGACAAGCTTCTTATTACTTCTCGCGATATCCCGATGGAGTGCGGTCATAAGCGAAGCGACGATTTTTCCCCTGTGGTCGCGGATGCCCACCGCAAGCGCATAAAGGTCTGTCTTGAAGTCTCCGTCTGCACAAGCGTAGCCCAGTCGCCGAATTTCCGCAAGCTTGTTACTCAAGCCCTTTTTCGTAGTTATCGTCTTTGACGTAAAACGTGTCAGACCTTTTCTCTTAACCATTTCATCGAGCTGCTCTTCCGTCACTTCTGCTATGATAGCAAGTCCGCTCGCGGTACAATGAACCGGGGAGCGAAGACCAAGTCTCGTAACTATCCTCCAAATGTCAGGTGTATCGGCACGATCCACAAGAATGACCTCATAATCGTCGAGGACAGCAAGGTAGAAACTCTGACCGGTCTGGGCCGCCATCTTCACAAGATGCGGATGGGCAACACTCTTGAGGTCGACCCTGTCGAGTACGGCACTTCCCCATTCGACGAGTTTCATGCCGAGCGTGAACGTCTGTCTCTCCGGATCTTCCACAACAAGCTGATGCTGATTCAAAGTGACAAGGATGCGGAACAGCGAACTCTTGGGAATGCCTGTTTCATTCACAAGCTGGGTGAGGGAAGCTCCGCGATTATGCTGGATAAGTGCCTGCAGTACTCTTACGGTTCTCTCGACTGCAGGCACAGTGTAGTTTGGTGACATGGAATCAGTTTTGTTCTAAGTCGTCAAGTTTGATACCTTTCGGTCGGATTGTCTGGAGAACGGATTCAGGATAGGCCATCACTTTCTTATAATGTTCCGGCTCCCCCTTCGTGAGTTCTTCGACCCACCTTTTTCCAATTTGCACATGAGTGACTTCGTCCATAAGTATAAATTCTATTAATCTTGCAGACTCCTCATCGCCGGTCGCTCGGGCGGTTTCTATCCAGTTGTTCATGTGCTTACATGCTTCACTTTCAAAAGTCATATTGGATATTGCCAACCTCTCAAGGGGATCCCTGCGATTTACGTCGACTTCCCATCCCCAATAATTTACCGGATAGTCCCCTACCTTTCCACCGAATTCTTTAAGTCTTCGGATTTGCGCCTCGGCGTGTCGCGACTCATCCCATGCCTGTTTGGAAAGTTGCAGCTTCATTTCCCACGGAAGCTCCGAAAACTCTGCCAGCATCTTGCCCAACCGTTCGATGCTGCAAAGCTCTCCGTCCATCAGATCATGCAGCAACCGTCTCTTACCTTCGACGTTGTCGAACGTGTTTGCTTTCTCGGCGTAGTCGTTGGGATCCTCGATAATTTTCCAGTCGCCAGGTCTAATTGGCATCCTGCTGTAGGCGAACTCCTTTCTGAACGGGACTCCGGGATTTTCGGATTCCATGAAGCCTCCACCCTGGTTAAGCTTCTCCTTCAGCTGCTGCTTCACAGAGTCGTCAAGTATTTCTCCCTGTTCGGCCAATTCAACAATCGCGCTATTCGCCCAGCTGATTCTGGCGTAGTCGTCGCTCATTATCTTTCTGAGAATTTCTTCGGTCCCTTTGTCTTCTGGAATGGACGTTTGCTCCAGTTGTTGGCGTATCATGTCGACAAGGAGAGAGCGCAGGAGGACGTCTATTGTGTACAACCTGACGGAAGTTCTGGTCGCATTGCGCCATATGTCCTCAAGGTACGATATGAATTTCTGAGCCGGATATGTAATCTGTCTGTCGTCTGTTCTCGCTCCAAGGTGATAGAGCCGTTGCTTCAACATGTCAGAATGCGATGCGTCCGAATATAGCTGCCGGCCATACTGGATCTTTATCTTCACTTCAGGAGTTGACAGTACCCAACCGCCGATAATTTCCAGAATCTGGTTCTTCACGAACCGGTACCGGCGCAGCCTGTCTATCACTTCTTCTTTAGACAAGTATTTCATTTTCTCCTCCTCACGTTTTTATCTTCAGTGTAACGATTGAATGTGGGGTCGCCGTGAAGCTCACCGTGCTTCCGTTTAACTCCAGTTCCGATCGCTCCCTTTCGTCCAGATCGGTTATGTAAGCGCTCTTGACCGGAAAATCTAAAAACACCTTTCCGGTGGAACTTTTTCCTCCAATATTATAACAGCGCAGGATTATTCCTGTTCCATCTTCGGATTCCTTGAATGCGCTGAAGGCGATGGAATCGCCCTCGATTCTGACGAATGAAATCTCGTCATGACCATTAAGGGCATGCTTCCTCGCAAGAGGGATTACCGGGCTGTTATATTCCTCTGCAAGTCTATTGATTTCGGTGAAGTCATCTACCGGGCCATGAACCAGAATGCTATATTCGAAAACTGCCGGGCCGGGACACTGCGCACCCGGTGCCGCATTTTTCCAACCAGCATCTCCGCCCG
>JAJYOS010000251.1 GCA_021796055.1 Bacteroidota bacterium | reverse complement strand
CGTAGTGGAAAAAAAAAAGGAAACAAAGGATCAAGCTTTTGACAAAGCGTCTCATATCCATTTATCGGGTATCCTCATTTAGTTAGTTCCTTGAGATACATCTCCCCTTTTTCCATGTTACTATTTACTATTAGGATATTTGTCCGGTTACCATTTCTCGCGATTTTGCGGCGTTTTTCACCTCTGTCCCTTTCTCTGCTACCTCATCTCTTAGTTTCGTGTAAAAGTCCTTCACATACCGAATTTATTGCCGAACAGTGTTCGCGGACCGGCAGGTGATCCGACAGATTGATATTGCATCGCGGCTCTTCTTCGTCAGGCCTTCATTTATTGGCGCTTCCGGCCATTTCAATCAGTCTGTAGGTTCTCGGTTTTACTACTATGCCCAATGGTTCATTGCTCTTCAACTTCGCTATTTCCTTATCCGAGACCATGTCTATCCAATCTTGCGACTCTCGATGCGAAAAAGCCGTGAGTGGCCTAAGAGTGATATGAAGTTTTGTATTATTGTGATTCACTACGGCGGCTATGAAACCTGTCCTCGTTTTGGAAACAGCGACATCACAATTCTGATTCGTTCCGATTACATCAACGTAGCGCTGTACCCCGACCCGGTTAAGGACCTCCCGCACCAGATCCGGAAAATAACGGGCGGCGGTCTTTGCATCGGTCAAGATAGAAACGACGGTCCCCTTTCCATAAGTATTCACAGCTATAGCGGGAGAGCCGTCCTCGAACTCCGCAATAATCTTCGCACCTTCGCTCCGCCAAACCGGAAGCGTCACCTTCCCTAGTTTCCATTTTCCTTTATGGGGTGTCTTCCCGTCTAAACCGCTCTGGCCGATAATCTCGGAGTGTGCCGCTCTTCTACCGGTCTTCTCTATCCCGAACAGAAGAGTTCGATCATAAGTCCTGCCCATCGGTATCCTCGGACCAAATGCAATGATGGTTCCACCGTCTCCTACAAAATGTTTCATCAAGTCGCTGTCTGTTGCCTGGAACCCCGATACGCTCGGAAGTACCAGTACTTCTTTTTCCTTCAGCAGTCGTTTCAACACATGACGGTTTTCGTGGAACGGCCAGTAAGGAGGATAAGATTCCCTGTGAGGAGGAGCATAGGGGAGAACATCGACGGGGATTCCCATCATTCTGAATGCGTCAAGAGCACTGTAATAGTAGCGTGCCCATCTGTATTCCTGCCAGTCCGTATACGGAAAATAAACTGCAAGTTGATTTCGATCCTTTGAAGCCTTGCCGATCAATTCGAATGCTTTCATCCCATCAAAGACGGCATCCCGGCTGCGGATAAATTCCTTCCTGTATTGCGGGTATTGATTCAACATGTTATAGTTGGAGCCGCTATAATCGTACATGATAATTCCGTCATTATCAGGAACAGTTGCGGCACTTAGGATTTGTTGATAAATGTTGTTGTATCCCGTGATGAACAAATCTTCCAGTCTGTTTTCCCCATATCCAAATGTCTCAACATGGGTCAAGGCAATCTTGTTTTGAAGCTCCTTTGCCCCGGAAGAGAGTGAGCCAAAATCCTTTACCCTTCTTAAGGGAAATTTGATCCGGTTGTCCGGTCTGTAACTTGCCATTACCATGCCTTGATAGATTATGACATCCAAATTCCTGATGACGCTCAGATAACTGGCAAGCAAAGAATTGTCCACGTAGGGCGAACATGCGGTGAGTAATCCAGGATTGATCTGCTTCACATAACCGCAAAGCTTTCTCACGAAGGGAGCGTAGTATATTCCACTTCCTTCCTGGTCAACATAAAATCCCACTAAGGAAGGATGGCTGCCGTAAAGGCCGTAGAGTTCTTTTATTATGTCTTCTGTGCTCTTGGTCCGGTCAGGATAAGGGATATCCCGCGTCGCATCCCAGGTCGCGGAGAGCATGACGGAGATGCCGTTTTTATCGGCACACTTCAGCAAGTCGTCAACATAACTTTGGTCAACGACAGACGAACCATTTGTGTCGCAGATGCTTGATTTGTAGTAGACTATCTTCGGTGTGATAATCGAGGTGGCAATTAAAAAGTTTGCTCCGAAGCCTTTCATTTCCTGAATGTACTTGTCCATATCCTTTTCAGGATTCTTGGGGTTGAATATTCCCGTAATGCAAAAATCTCCGATGAGCTTCTTGAACAGGAAGGTCGCCTTCCCTATCGCGGCAGGCCTGGCCTCTTGCCCGGTCCATGCCTGTATTGCATAAAGTCCCTGTGGATCCTTCCCGGTGACAATGAATTGTGAAGCATAAACGGACGGTTTTACCGAATTTAGCTTGAGGGGTAAGACACCTTTGTCGGGAACGAGAACCTCGACTCTTAGTGACCCGTCATTTTGGGCTTCAATCGTTATTCTTACAGTGTCCCCGACAGATACTCTGGTAGGAGTAACCGAAATAGATATGGCTTGTCCGGAAGCCTTCACGCTGGAGAACGTATCGTTGCGTGCGAATGTCTCCTTCGGAAGGCTAAAGAAAACAGCCACGGTGATTACTGACACCAAAATTGACACCAACTTCATCGTATTTCTCCTTTCTATAGGGGTCGGAACGACGAGTGAGATTCTTCACCAAGCCTTGCGAGGGTTCGAGCCAGAAGAGGCTGAAATGTCCATTGGCTCCCGTTGCCTTCGCAAGGGCACCTCTCACGGTCGTTATTTGAGAAGAAGCATTTTCTTCGTCATTATATTGGGCCTTTGCTCGAGAGTGTAGAAATACACTCCGCTGGCAAAGTTGTCCATGTTGACGCCGTATATATATTCGCCCGGCGCTTTATTCCCCTGGTCCACAACCTTGACCTGCTGACCGAGAACATTGTAGATCCTAAGGCTCATTGCGCCGCTTCTATTCAAGCTGACCTTTATAACAGTCGAAGGGTTAAACGGGTTGGGATAGTTGTTACTCAGAATGAATCCGGTTGGGACCGTTTGAGAATGCTGCTTCACGCCAGTATAACCTCCGGTAAACCAGCCC
This sequence comes from Bacteroidota bacterium, assembly GCA_021796055.1. The sequence continues at coordinate 5,347 of JAJYOS010000251.1, read as the reverse complement.
GGGTCTCCCAGCGGCTTGCCATCCGTGCCTCCGCTCATCAATGCCGCGTTGCGGTACTGCATGTCGGCAGCCTCAGGAAGCGGCCGATCCGGGATCCAGTTAGTTGTGCCGGCGGGGATGGATGGTATTTGATACCCCCAGCCAACCGTTGGCGATTGCAGTGTCCTGATCAGAGTGAAGTACTTCAGCAAGCCGATTCCATAGTTACTGCCGCCCTGAAACACATTTGCAAACGAAGCACCGTATCCGGGATCAGTGCCAATCATATTCTCGGATTCTTTGAAACCAGGCCAATCAGTCGGGTCATTAAACATGTGTGTAGTGCGGGCATTCATCCAGCTTGCGGTGTACAGGGAGTCAGCCCCTTTGGCAGTATCATCCCATTCGGTCCAGAAATTTGTGACAGCCGCGGGCTCATAAAAGTCATTGTTTTCGACTTCGACGTAGAGATTCTTGAAAGTCCCTACTAATCCGCTTCGATTCAGGTTGAATAAGACGTTAGGTGTCGAGCCGTCGTTCAAAACACCCGGCTGTATACACGGTGGCCGGCCGTCAGAACCTAACACTCCTAAAACCGTAATGTCTTCCCTTGGTGATATCTGTCCGAGGTATATATAGGTTGTGTCCAACGAAACAAGTTCGTAGACACTGTGGGCCTGTTGACCGGTCGAGGTGGTGTCAGTGTTAATAACCCGATCAAGAGTAGAACCACTCGCGTAGATGAAAAGCGCATCGCTTCCGTTTCCCTGCGGACCGAAGCGTTCTTCGGCACGTAAGCCTGCCAATGTCTTCCCCGGAGAACCAAAGAAGCTAACCACTGTAATTGCTGTTATTGCCGATAGTACCAACTTCACTGTGCTTCTCCTTTCTTTAAGGGCTAGACAAAGGTCGGATACCGAAGTAGATGCTTACAAACTTCTCCCGATGAGATCCCTCTTGGACGGAAAAAGGACCTCTTGCGTCGGCGATTCGGAACGCCCTACTTTCTTTTGACAGTTCCGGAGGGACAGGAAAAATTCAACATAGAGAGGTGGACGGGATATTCCTTTTTCATGAAGAATATTTCGAATCGACGTCCACGTCTCTATGCGACAAATGTCGTTATTTCAGCAGCATCATCTTCTTAGTCATGATATTCGCTCCTTGCTGGAGGGTGTAGAAATAGACTCCACTGGCGAAATTATTCATATTGACATCATAGCTGTACACACCGGGCGCTTTGTATCCCTGGTCCACAACCTTGACCAGCTGTCCGAGTACATTGTAAACCTTGAGGCTTATTATCCCGGCCTGTTTCAAGCTGACCTTGATGACGGTCGAGGGGTTGAACGGGTTCGGATAATTATTGCTCAGGTTGAACCTGGTGGCAACCTGCGCAGGCAGCGGCTTGACGGCGCTGAGCCCGTTGAACCAGTAAGGGTCGCCAACCGGTTTCCCGTCCGTACTGCCGTTCTTTACCGCGGCATTAGTGTACTGCATGTCGGCAGCCTCAGGCAGCGGCCAATACGGGGTCCAATTACTGCTCCCTGTGGGTATGGACTGTATTTGATAGCCCCATCCGATAGTCGGCGACTGCGCCGTCCTGATCATGGTAAAGTACGGCAATAAACCAACTCCGTAGTTACCGCCACCTTGAAGTACATTTGCAAATGAAGGGCCGTATCCAGGATCAACACCAATCATATTGCCTGACGCCTTGAAACCTGGCCAATCTGTCGGGTCATTAAACATATGCGTGGTGCGAGCATTCATCCAGGGTGGAGTATAGAGAGAGTCACCGGTTTTAGCAGTGTCATCCCAGGCGGTCCAGAAATTTGTAATCGCCTGAGGCTCGAAAAAATCATTGTTTTCGACTTCAACGGTTCTCTTTCCCTCAGCCAGCATCCTCCAGTTCGACTTCCCTGAATCGGCAGGATCAAACACCTTATCACTAGCTACATTCATGGTATCAAAGTCTATGATTGAAGGAGGCGCAGGCGAGAACATTTCATCCCACCATGGATATTCCGCTTTAGTTTCGCCTCCAACAAACGCACCATAGAGTATGTTGTTATCAATCTTTGCATGAAGAGCAGCGAAAATAAAGAAGGGCTGCAAAAAGGAAAATACGATACTGTTATGAGAGAAGTCGATGTACCGCACAGGATACTTTGCCACAACTGCATAGGCATTGTCACAGAAAAGGGTGTTATACTTCATGGAAATTGTATCGACCGCAGGAACTGCCGGCCATAGGGGCGCCAGGATTTCCGTATCGGTCCAGGTCGGAGGGTTAACGCCGTTCCTAAAGTCACAATTCGTAATGTAGAAATCATCCCAGTTCCCCGTGTAACCGACCACAGTTCCGGTGTTTTCGTCGGAGATCACATTATTCATATGGAGTTTTACAGAGTCAGCCGCAACCAGGACATCCCGACTGCCGGCGGCGTTAGAACCGTTTGTGGATAAATCCTCGAAGTAGAGATTCTGGAATGTCGCCGTTATCCCCCTTCGATTCAGATTAAACAGTATCTTAGGTATTGAACCGTCGTTCAGAACCCCCGGCTGTATGCATGGCGGGCGGCCGTTGGTGCCGAGGACTCCTAAGAATGTCACGTTGGACCTCGGCGTAATCGATGCCAGGAATATATAGGTCGTGTCGAGCGAAACAAACTCATATACACTATGAGCCTGCTGGCCACTGGCAGTCGTATCACTATTTATCACCTGGTCGAGAGTCGGCCCATTTGCGTACACGACAAGCGTGTCGTTGCCGGCAGCAAATGTCTCGCTCGAAAGACCAAACAAGACAATCAGCGATATTACTGCCGCATGGACTAGTAGAGTTTTCATGGTATTGCTCCTTCTCTGAAGGGTTTCGTTAATTAAGTTGATATGGCCTCCCATCTGAAGAGTAGCACTCAAAGACGGAAGCCTGTTTCGTTGCCGGGAGTTGCAAATTCGTTTCATCTTGTCATTTAATGTTTGACTTAATGCTCCGTGAAAGTGACTCCATTTGTTTATAATCTCCAACGGACTCCCATGTCTGCGGTGAATCCATAGTCCTCTATCGATGTGGGAGGTCCGCCTTCAATCACCTGCATGTCGTTTGCCCCATTGATGTTGTTGAGGTCCGCGTATAGTTCGATACCTTCCCATGGCAGTTTCTGCCTGGCCGCAACATCCCAGCGTCTGTATGCAGCAGTGTACCCCCTCAACTGGGGCCATTGGCTCGGACCGGTAAAGATGTCTGCCTGATAGACCATCGCGACCCGGACCGAAAAGCCTCTATAATCAAAACCAAGAGAAAGGTTGAATATATTGTCAGGCTGATCGACAAGCCGATCCGTAAATGATGTGTCGATGTACTGGATGACGCGACCCGTCGACACCGAATATACGTATGGATATTGTGCCATCGATTTCGTGTGCGTGTAGTTAACGTCAAGCACCAATCCGGACAAGACCCCCGGCAAATACCAGAAATGTGTCTGCCAGTCGAGTTCCAGCCCATATACCTTGTTCAGGTACGGGTTGTTTTCAGTTGTAGATACCGAATAAGTGGCATTGGGATTAAAGTTCGCCAGATTAGTTGGGAGGTATGCCAAAGCTGCGTTCCCTTTGACAAAGAATTGCCACGAATATATCATATCCCGTATCTGCTTGAGAAAGACGTCCGCGCTAAGGAGCCCGATCGTGTTGTCGTAGAAGGAAACGGCGGCGTCGTAGTTGACCGAGTGTGCGGGAATCAGTGCGTTGTTGTTCCAGCCGACCGTAATACCGGACAGGTTGATCCTCGGTACGAAATTGGCAAAGCTCGGATAAGCTAATGTGTTGGTATAAGAAAGCCTTATGTCGGACCACGATACCGGGTCGTACCTCAGAGTTACATCAGGCAGCAAATAGCCGTGGTACCGGGTGATGGTCGTGTCATAGTGGTTGTACGTAAAATACGACTCAGGACTTGTTACGCCGGCGACGCCTGTATAGGATGATTGGAAGGTTTGGAACCTAGCCCCCCCGATGACCGTAACTCGAGGACCAACTTTCACAGTCGCCATCGCATAAGCGGCATTGGGGTTTTCACTTCCCGAATAGTTGGGTATGGTCGAGGCGTAATTATCGTGCCCATAGTTGGCCGGGCCGACGGTCTGTGCTATATACTGCGCATTACTCTGCATGTAAGTTGCCAGCCTCGACATCATCCCGAAACTCAACGGCGCCGCCATAGAGTAGTCACCGTTCAGGAACGTACCATAACTGAAGCTCGGATCCAGAAAGTTCGTTATCGGTATCTGGAAACTCCCCGTAGGAAACGAGAAGTACGAACTGATCATATTATCGAGAGACAGCGCACTGCCGGAGTTGAGCAGCTGAGCAGTATCATACTCATCAAAGAGATATGATCTCGTCACATAACGGGTTTCTCCTCCGAACTTTATCACTGCGGAGACCGCATCCGAAAAACTGATGTTGGTCTTAAGATCGATGGACGCCGTTAACGCGCGGGACCTGGAGAAGCTGTTGGTATTATCAAGATAGTAGAGGTAAGTCTCGGATAACTTGCGGGTCGCTGCATTTACGACCGCCTGAGGATTTACATTCAGCATACTGCTGAACTGGCTGAGCCCCCCGGACGTCTGCGAAAACTGGACTCCCCAGTTGTTCGGCGCCTTCGTCTCAGAGTATGTGTGACCCAGTTTTATGTCCATGTCAAAGACAGGAAGTTTCTGTTTGAAGTCCAGGACATCCGAAATAGTGTTCAATACATTGCTCGAATTTGACAACCCGTAATAGAGCACATCGCTTCCTATATCGAAAGACTGAGATCGCTGCTGCGCGCTGGTGGCCCCGGTACTCAGGAAATTCATGAGCTTAAGCGACCCTCCGGAGTACTCATAATCCAGATCGAGCGCTCCGTTGTAAAGCCTCTTGTCCCGTGGAATATCGAAAAGGGTGACACCTGAAATGACGTACTGCGACGTGCTGTTGCCGAAGTGCGTATACGAGCTAGACATCTCATTGGAGGTAAGGTTCAATCTCTCAATATCCACCTGCGCGAAAACGCCCAGCTTGTCGTTGAACAGCCTATCTTCAACACTCCCGACATATTTGTAGTTGTTGTATCTGTGGTAGGCGTCCGGAAGGTTATTATACCCTCCCTGCACAAGGAGGCTGTATTGCGGTACACCAGGCTCCTTTACATGCGCCTCCCGCATATCGAAATTCACCACCCCACCTATCACATTGGCATCCATATCGGGCGTGACTGTCTTTGACACCTGTATCCCTTCGAGCATATTCGAAGAGACCATGCTCAAATTAGTGCTCCGACTATTCGGGTCAGACGACCCCATCTGGATCCCGT
>JAJYOS010000250.1 GCA_021796055.1 Bacteroidota bacterium | reverse complement strand
TCGCAGGCATACTCCAGGAACTCTTCGGCGAGTTCGAGAAACGCGGAATAAAATGGAAAGACGGAACAGCGAAGTAGTGGAACATCGGCCCGAGCCGGATGGTGGATCGCCAGGTCAAACGCGAACGAGCGATTTACCCATTATTCCACGATTCCACTATTCCATCATTCCCCTTCTTTAATCATCCTGTGGAATTTCTTCCAGTCAAAATCCCACGGGTCGGTTTTTCTCCCCGGAGCTATGTCGCTGTGTCCAAGAACGTATTTTATGTTATACTTGCCCTCGAGACATTTCACAAGCTCGGCCAGTGAGACGTACTGGGCGTCGGTCGGAGAATCGTGTGTCGTATTCACTATCTCTATGCCGATTGACACTGCGTTCACGTCCGTCTTGCCGTCGGGGAGGCGGCTCTTACCGGCATGGTAGGCGATGTCTCGGTCTCGAACCAGCCTATAGATGACGCCGTTCCTGTTTATGATGTAGTGCGGGCTGACGCCGATGTTCTTGTATTCCTGGAGTATGCCTGCGATACTGAACGAATCGGGCGTCAGGGCATTGTATGAAGAATGAATGATAATCGCCGCGATCTTTCGCGGGTGATTGACATCTTTGTGTCCCCACTGCACTAATCGGTCGATAATTTTGACGTGTGCGCATGGAGCCTGTGCGGGAGACGTTTGGGGTTTCCCGAGGAATAATAAGAAGCCGATGAGGAGGGTGTAAGACATTGTCGTTCCAAGTTTATGGTAGAGGGGCAAATAAAAAAAGCCGTCCGGGCTCAACCCGAACGGCTTGGAATTAAAGGTTATCTCGAATCAGGAGCAGCCGCTGGTCGAACCGCAGTTCAGGCATTTGTAGCATGAGCCGCTTCTAATCATGATCGAACCGCACTCGTGGCATGGCGGCGCGTCGGACTGTTCCTGGAAGACCTTCTTCTCGGTCTGTTCGAGGGTGATGCTGAATTCTCCTTTACCCTCGGGTTTCGGTTCTGCCACGATCGAGTCGACGACGACCGATGCCGGCTGTTCATCACGGGCCAGGAACTTGAGTCCCATCCACCTGAAAATATAATCGAGGACGGACTTGGCAATGGGTACTTCCTTGCTGTTCGTGAAGCCGGACGGCTCGAAACGCATGTGGCTGAATTTGTCGACCAAGACCTTGAGAGGTACGCCGTACTGTAAGGCGAGGGAGATGCCGGTCGCGAAGCCGTCCATCAGTCCGCTGATGGTCGAGCCTTCTTTCGACATCGTTATGAATATCTCGCCGGGGGTTCCGTCTTCGTAGAGCCCGACGGTGATATAGCCTTCGTGCCCGCTTATGCTGAACTTGTGCGTGACGGCGTTTCGTTCGTCCGGGAGCCTTCGCCTGCTGATGCGCGTCGCGGATGCCGGTTTTTCTTCCTTGCTGCCGTCGTCCTTCTTCGTGCTCAGCGGCTGTGTCCTCTTCGACCCGTCGCGATAGACCGCGATGGCCTTCAGACCGAGCTTCCATGCTTCGATATATGCCTGTTCTATATCCTCGACGGTTGCCTCGGTTGGAAGGTTGACCGTCTTTGAGATCGCGCCTGATAGGAACGGCTGAACCGCCGACATCATTTTGATGTGGCCCATATAATGGATCGAGCGTACGCCGTTGACCGCCTTGAACGCACAGTCGAAAACAGGGAGGTGTTTGTCCTTGAGGTGCGGTGCGCCTTCGATGGTGCCGTTGTCGTCTATGTATTTCACGATCTCATCGATTTGTGCTTCGTTATAGCCGAGCGTCTTGAGGGCGAGCGGGACGGTGTTGTTGACTATCTTCATGTAACCGCCGCCGACGAGCTTCTTGTACTTGACAAGTGCGATGTCGGGCTCGACCCCCGTGGTGTCGCAATCCATCATGAATCCGATAGTCCCGGTCGGGGCGAGCACGGAGATCTGTGAATTCCGGAATCCGTACTCCTTTCCGATGGCGAGAGCGTCGTCCCACACATTCTTAGCAGAGTCGGTAAGATAATCGGGGATAGCGTCGGCTTTTATCTTGTCCACATGAGCCCTGTGCTTCCTGATTACTCCGAGCATCGGCTCTCTGTTTACTTCGTATCCCTCGAACGAACCGATAGTCTTCGCGATCAGTGCACTCTGTCTGTAGCCTTCGCCTGTCATCATCGATGTGATAGCCGCGGCGTAAGCCCTGCCGGCGTCGCTGTCGTAGGGGAGTCCGAGCGACATAAGAAGCGCGCCGAGGTTGGCGTAACCTATGCCGAGCGGCCTGAACGCGTGGCTGTTCTTCTCGATGGGTTTTGTCGGGTAGCCTGCGCTGCTGACGATGATTTCCTGGGCAGTAATAGTGAGATCCACCGAATGAAGGAAGGAGTCCACATCGAACGAACCGTCTTCCTTCCGGAACTTCATGAGATTCAGCGAGGCTAGATTGCAGGCGCTGTCGTCGAGGAACATATATTCGCTGCAGGGATTCGACGCGTTGATTGGTGCGGTGTTGGGAGACGTGTGCCAGTTGTTCACGGTGGTATGGAACTGCATTCCCGGATCGCCGCTGATCCATGCCGCTTCGGAAATCTCACGCATCAGGTCGCGCGCGCGGTATGTCCCGGCGGGCTTTCCGTCTCTAACGTTCTTCGTAACCCAGTCCTTGTCTTCGAGGACGGCGCGCATGAAGTCGTCGGTTGCGCGGACGCTGTGGTTTGCGTTCTGGAATTGGACGGAGTCGTAAGCTCCGCCTGGGACATTGAAGCCGGGGTCGTAACCCGCGTCAATCAATGCCCAGGCCTTCTTCTCTTCCTCGGCTTTGCTTCTGATGAAGTCCAGTACGTCGGGGTGCTCTGCGTTGAGTATTAGCATCTTTGCGGCGCGGCGCGTTTTCCCGCCTGATTTTATCACTCCTGCGAACGAGTCGAAACCGCGCAGGAACGAAACCGGACCAGAAGCAGTACCACCACCAGAAAGTCTTTCCCTCGAAGAGCGGAGGCTCGAGAAGTTCGTGCCCGTTCCGCTTCCCCATTTGAACAACATTCCCTCGGTCTTCGCAAGATCGAGAATCGCCTCCATCGTGTCTTTGACGGAGTTAATGAAACATGCCGAACATTGCGGTTTTTCTTCAATGCCAACGTTGAACCACACGGGGCTGTTGAACGACACGTATTGGTTCGCAAGTATATAGGTAAGTTCGTCGTAGAATGCGGAAGCGTCTTCATTGGACGCGAAATACCCTCCGCGAATTCCCCACTGAGTGAATGTACGGGCAACCCGGTCGACGAGCTGCTTCACGCTTGTCTCTCTTTCGGGGGTGCCAAGCTGGCCGTGGAAGTATTTCGATACCACAACGTTTGTGGCGGTCATACTCCAGAAATCGGGGACTTCCACGTCGTCCTGCTGGAATATTACCTCGCCCTTCTCGTTTGAGATCGTCGCGCTTCGGTTCTCCCAGTTGATCTGATCGAAGGGATGAATTCCTTTTTTTGTGTAGCGCCGTCGAACCGTCAGACCGCCCCACTTGGACTGGGCCTTCGTGTCTTCCGAAACAAACGTATCAGTGTATCCCATTGAGACTCCTCCCATTTATCTTGAAGATTTACCGTTTCTGCCCTCACCGGTCGTGGAAACCGGCGTTTGCCGCAACAGCTCAAACGGTAGTCCTTGTTACTCGAAACGCATCAACTATTTGAATGCCCGACCCCCTTCCTCCACACTCAGAGAGTCGATTTGCAAATTATCGTCAAGCCCAAGGAAAGTCAAGAAATTTAGCTTGAGAATTGACTTCAACACAAACTTTGTTTGGTGTTTTACATGATCCGGCAAGGGGAACAAGCTCGTGCGCTTGAGAAATTGGTTTAAGCGTATTTCCGAACTATTGGCGTTGAAACGAACAGAAAAATGATCTCGTCTGGCAGCGGAAGTTCCGTTTTTGAGGCGTGATTCAGCTGGAAGAGGTGCCTAGGAGATTGTCCACGACCGTGGTCATCTCACCGGTGCTGTAAGGTTTTTGAAGGAGCCCGTCCGCGTACTTCCCAAGAATGCTCTCGAGGTCGGAAAGCTCGCTGTATCCTGTGCAGATAAGAACCTTCGGAGCGTCAGGTCTCTTCTTTATCTCAAGGCATGTGTCCCTTCCTCCCATGCCCGGCATTACCATGTCTAGAACAACGAGTCTGATATCGGGATTTTCCTTCATACGCTCCAGGGCCTGCAGGCCATCGTTGGCAGTGATTACATTGTAGCCATGTTCGCTGAGGATATCCTGACCCAGCTGGCGTACGCCCTCTTCATCGTCGACGACAAGGACTTTAACGCCTTTCGCCTTGACTGTTCTCGATGTTTCCGGTTCCGGTTTCAGTTTTGCCTTCTCGGAAAAACAGGGGAGAAAAATTTGTACCTTCGTTCCTGTACCGGGGGTCGACTCGACCTCGATGAAACCCTTATGGTGCTTCACGATGTTGTACGCCATGCTGAGACTGAGGCCCGTGTATTTCTTGACACGCTTCGTGGTGAAGAAGGGCTCGAAGATTCGCCTCTTTATGGTATCGTCCATGCCGGACCCGTGATCTTCTATCTCCAAGAAGCAGTGCTCCCCCGTGCTGACGTACGCGGGGGCGGACTCGGGCATATCTCCGAGGCCGACAGAGCAGATAATGGTGCCGCCGTTTTCCATGGAGTCGGCCGCATTCGTGAGTACTGCCAGCATTACCTGCTTCATCTGAGACGTGCTAATTCGTGTATGAATGGGCCGGCTGAAAGGTGTCAATAGAATCGAGTACTTGTCCCCGTGGGTCTTTCTGAAATCGGCGACGATATCCGCGGAGAATCTGTTGAGGTCGACCACTTCCATGGATTTCGCATCGAGTTGGGCGAATCCCAGGACCTCTTTCACCAGCCCGGTGGTCCTCCTGGACGAGTCTTCGATAATATCGGCGTAATGGTGTTCTTTCGAATCCTGCGGAAGTTTCCTCTTCAGCAGCGACGCGTAGCCCATTATGCTCCCGACTATATTGTTGAGGTCATGGGTGAGGGAAGACGCGAGCTTCTCGAGAGTTTCGATCTTCTTCTCCTTCGTCGCGTAGTTCTCATAGTATTCACGATCACTCGCATCCTGGACCGTGACATAAAATATTTCGGAGACAGGTTCGAATTGCAGTGCGAACTCGAAGTTCCTGCGACCGCGGGCCGTCTCGACCTCCGCCGTGAATCTTACGAACCTCTCCTTCGATACGGCGGTGACGCTGGCAAGCAGGTCATCAAATCGGCTCGCGTCCTCAAGCTCGAGATAATCGCGCACTTTCTTTCCGGCAAGCCCGTCATCAACGAACATCTGCATGGCGATTTTGTTTGCGGTCTGGACCGCGCCGCACTCGGAAAGCGTCATGAGGCCGAAGACAGAGTTATTGTAGAGCCGCTCCAACGCCTCACCTTGCTCCTTGACAACGTCGAAGAGCTCCGCTGACCTGTACGCGGAGTAAACATGGAGGATGTACGAAGTGATCAGTGCGCGCGGCAGTCTCTTGGAAATCGGTCCGATGTGGTTGAAAGCGACGAGGAAATCTCTGCTCGCCGGATTCGGCGCAATGGCGGTTATGTTCCCGCCCGGGAGGCAGGCGTTCAGGAATTTCAGCAGGGGCTCGAGGTCGTCGCCTTCAGAACTGCCGGGGATAAGCTTCTCCACGCTCGTGTTCCAAATAGCTCCCCTGTCGGAAAGCCGCTCAAATACGGGCGCCAGGGGGTTACTTTCGAATTTCCGGGTTTCCATCGACAGGCGGCTCCCGGGCAGCGCGAAGGAAGTCAGCAGCAATCCTCCATCCGAAGGCCTGATCTCTCCGAAGACGACGGCTCCTGTTCCGGTCAGCGAATGAGCTCTTCTCAACGCGAGAGTAAGAATCTCCTTCCTGTCCAGCACGCCGGTGAGCTCGGCGATGCTGTCGAAGAAGAGCCTGAGTATCCTTGCCTGGTCTTCAAGCTGCGCGGTTTTCCGTTTCACTTGGGCTCGAAGCAGGTACGTGAAGACGCCGAGGGAACTGATCAGCACAACGATCGCTGCAAGTATCAAACCGGCCGAGCCCGAGTAACGGCTAAGGAAGGTTTGCGGTATGGGTTCCAAATCAGCCGCTGACCGCAACAAGATATCGTTGTTATCTGTATAGGGTTTCTTGTAAGTGAATCTTGTGGAAACCCCCGTTATGACATACGAATTACCCGGATGAATGGTGCCGGGATCGAAAAGGGGATCCTGCCTGAAATCCAGGAAGGCTGCCGCAGTGTCTTCGTTGCTGTCCGTGAAGTAAAGGAGAACACCGTTGCTCCTAAAGGCTGAGCCGACGACTTTCCCCTTGCAGCGGACAAGGAGACCGTGGAAGGCGCCATCCCCTACCTGTTCAACCGAGGCTTGTATCGGCCGAAGCTTGAGCCTGCGGTGCAGAATGCGGATAGTCGGCGAGATAATTTCCTCCTGGCCGTAGTAGATTCCGAGCCTTCCCGTTGCCTCGATGCTGTCGCCTGCGAATAAAGAGGGACCCCTGTACCCGTGTTCGAAGAGTTTAATGCCCGCCTTTGGTGTCTGGATGAAAGTTTGGAGAGAGGAATCGGTTCTGGCAGACGGAACCGTCACGACTCCCGTCACGGTGACGAACTTGGTTGTCTCCTCGGCGGCGTTGTTGCGGGGAGTAAGCTGTATAGCTTCTCTGATAGGAGTCGTGTGTTGAGCGAGCTGTAGAGCTGGGAGGATGGCCAAAAGGGCCACGCCAAGAAGGTTCAAGAAATCCCTCTCCCGCCAAGATCTTCACTCGACAGGAGGTTCAGGACCGAATGAAGAAGCTCAGCAACTGAAACGGGTTTCGCCAACCACTGGTCGGCACGTGAACGCTTGAGCCTTTCGACAGCGGCGGCTGACAAGTTTCCTGAGAGCACAAGGACTTTCAGGGAATGACTCACCTTTCGATCGGCAATCAGCTCAAGCACCTTGAAGCCGTCGATACCTGGCATCATTAGATCCAGCACAACAAGCTCGGGTTTGAACTCGCCGAGGAGGATCAGCGCTTCATACCCATCCTGACTTATCGTGACCTCGCAGTTCTCCAGCTTGTCCCGCAAGACTTCACGAATCATCTCGGCGTAGGCTTCGTCGTCATCAATTATTAGAATTTTTCTCGGGTGCTCTCCCTTAAATTCGAAATTGATGTTCATGCTGTGCGCTTTCAGGAATTTTCTGAGATCAGAGGGCCAAATCCTGAAATGTCCCCCCGGAGTGGCATAAGCCTTCAATTTCCCCGCTCTGATCCAGTTGTTGATGGTTCTGCTTGTGACTCGGCAGATCTGGGCCGCTTGACCAACACTGATCGGCCTAGATATGGAAATCTCCTCTGTCAGCATTTCCGGTTTTTCTCGTTTTTCCTGTTCTTCAAACTTTAACACTTTCAGGTTTGACTTTCAACTGAAAGGCCTCCAATTCCTCGAAAAGACGGGAAAAGTCTCCCTAGTCCAGGTATTAATAACCTCCGGTCTATCGGCTATGCACCGTGGCAAGCGAATTAGTCTCCGCGACACGCGGCTTCGATTAGGCGCGGGGGAGACATCTTGACTTTCAAAAGTCGGGTTGTTAGATTTCAGATAGAAAGGTCTGATAATATGTCTCTGATATTCAGCAGGCAATGCGAGTACGCTCTTCAGGCGGTGCTCTATATGTCGGCTCAGCCCGAGAGCAAATTCACAAACATAATAGAGATGAGCGAACGGCTTGGCATACCTATGCCGTTTCTTGGAAAGACCCTCCAGCTGCTCGTCGGGACTAAACTGCTCCAGTCGCAAAAGGGACCCAATGGCGGTTTCAGGCTCGCGAAATCGCCCGCTGAAATAGCGCTCTTCCACGTTGTGGACGCGATCGATGGAACGGATTTCCTTACATCGTGCGTCCTCGGCTTTCCCGAATGCTCCAGCAAGAACCCGTGCCCGATGCATTCGGAGTGGGGAGTGCTGCGCGACCGCGTGTACCAGATGCTGGCGAACAAGACGATAGCGGAGGTCGCGAAGGAGATAACAAACAGCAAGCAGCTTCGCACAAAGTTGAGGCTAATTTAATTCTTATGGATACATTTAGGATAAATTCATCCGAAACTCCGGCTGAGCCTGTCAGGGTCGTCCGGCTGAAGGACGGCAGAAATGTTAAGAGGGTGGTCGACAAGAGTTTCCTCAAGACAGACCGCTCGGACATCCGAAGCTACGTTCAACTTCTCTTTTTTCTTTTCACTCTCTGGATAGGCGCGGATTTCTATCTGTTCGTCAGCGGACTCGAAAAGGGGATCGCCTCCGCGGCTGCCAGGCCGCCTGGCGTCGAGGGCTTCCTTCCCATCAGCGCGCTCATGAGCTTCA
>JAJYOS010000249.1 GCA_021796055.1 Bacteroidota bacterium | reverse complement strand
GATCATGAAGTCTCGCGGCCAGGGACTGAATGACCGGGTCAAGATAATTCAAGTCGAGTCTGCCCATTCCAGAACAGCTCAGCTTGCGGACAAATGGTTTCCGGTCAGACCCGGCACCGAAGCGGCATTGGCACTAAGTTTGGCAAACATCCTGATCTCCGAAAAGTATTGCGACATCTCGCGGTTGCGTGCACAATCGGTTGATTTCGAAGATCCTGCCGGGCGATCATTTACAGATCTGACAAGGAAGTTCACCCCGGATTACGCGGCTGAGAAGACCGGCCTGCCGGCCGACCGGATCCGACAGCTCGCCAGAGAAATCGCGTCAAGGAAGCCGGCAGTCGCAGTTTTCGGCGGTAATCCCGGGAGCGGTCCGTTCGCGTTGGAAGAACAGGTTGTCTTCATGGATCTGAACATTCTGCTCGGTTCTTTGGGAAAAGAGGGGGGATTGGTTGCTCCGCAGGAAATACCGGCGCCGTTCGACGGTAACATCGGATCAAACGATACTCAAAGATCGATCAGTGAGACAATGCTGGCAGATGTGCCTGACCGTTCGATCAAGGTCCTGATAATGGACGGTGCGGATTCGGGAGATGCGATCCCCTGGAGCTTGATACGGCAAAAGCTCACATCCTCGAAATCCACTGTCGTCAGCCTTGCTTCTCATCTGACAGGTGCAGCTCGCCGGGCGGACTATCTCCTCCCATCTCCGGGTTACATTGAAGCGGTCGGTGACATGCCGACCCCCTCGAGCGCTGCAGTCGCCAGTTACAGCGTCATCGCTCCAATTACTTCTCCCCCGAGCCGGTCTCTCGATGCTTTTGATTTTGTTAAGAGAATAGCCGCAACCATGACCGCTCATCCCGATTCCGAACTGCGGTCGTTGACAATGCAAGATGTTCTGCGCAACCGGGTGGAGAATATCTATTCAAGACGCGAAGGTTTCGTTTTTGATGCGGCGACGGGAAAGATCGCAAAACTATCGGAGCTTTCTCGATCTGCATTTCAGGCCAAACTGAAACAAGGCGGCGCGTGGTTTGACGATGAGGCAGCCAGACTTTCCCCTGTGGAATTTTCTTTCCTCGGCGGGACGAGTGCCAACTTCGACCGCATTGTCTCCGTTGCGGAACGAACATCCGGAGAGCTCATCCTTCTTCCGATTGCAGCGCGCGGAGCCCGGACAGCGGCAGAGGAAACCGCGATGATGACGAAACTGTACCGGGGATCCGGTCTGCGCACACCCGGAAAGACCGTATCGATGAATCCCGTCACGGGAAAAAAGAGAGGACTTACCGAGGGCACGGGAGCGGTAGTCAGGACAGATTCTGGCTCAGCGGAAGTGAAAGTTCGTTATGATCCGGCGATAATGCCCGACGTGCTTGAAGCACAGGTCGGTCCGCTGCCCGGAAGCTTCGACCGCGCGGAAGCGCAGGCTCAAGACGACATACTTGAAATCTGTAAAATAGAGGACAACTCGACATGGCAAACAACGACAGCCGAAATTTTCCCGTTGTAGCTGAACCCGAACAGAAATTTTCCAAGGCACGTTACGGAATGATAATCGACCTCGATCGATGCACCGGGTGCGGGGCATGTCTGGTTGCCTGTGCCATCGAAAATAATGTCCCACCGGATCCGCCGACCTCGACCGAGAGGACCGGGATAACGCCGATCAGAGTCTATCGGGCAGACAACGGGAAATCTTTTCCCGACAACGAATCTGTCTTCTTCCCGGTTTCATGCCAGCAATGTGACCATCATGCGCCGTGCGTTTCCGTGTGCCCGCAAAAGGCGGTCGAGGTTGACCCAACTACCGGAATCGTCGGTCAGATTCCGGTGAGATGTCTGGGTTGCAGGTATTGCATGGCAGCTTGTCCGTACCACGCGAGGTACTTCAACTGGTGGGATCCTGTCTGGCCAAAGGGAATGGAAGAAGCGTTGAATCCCGACGTGTCGCCGAGAATGCGCGGAGTGGTCGAGAAGTGCAACTTCTGTTTCCACCGCCTCCAGGCGGCAAGGACAAAAGCGGCCGCCGAAGGAAAGAGAGAGATAGATCCCGCCGATTACGTTCCGGCATGCGTGGAGGCCTGTCCGGCCAAAGCGATGACTTTTGGAGATCTCCTCGACGAAGATTCCGAAGTTTCGCGGCTTTCAAAGGACAGGATCAGTTTTAGACTGCTGGAAAACCTCGGCACAGGCCCGAAGGTTTACTACCGCTCCGAACGGGAATGGGTAAGGACGCTCGGCGAAGAGGTTGTGGCGACGAAAGGAAATGTTCATGGATAGCCATCTCGTTGCCCGCGGCGTCAAACGTGCTTCGCCCGGCAGATTTGTAATGTGGATCATTCCATGGACTCTTATCCTCGCGATCGGTTTGTACGCAACTTATCTGTGCTTATCAAGAGGATTGAACCAGACAAACATGGATAACCGGTTTGCGTTCGGGCTCTGGATATTCCTCGACCTTTCAGTGATCGCACTCGGTGCAGGCGCATTCTTCACCGGTTTCCTGGTTTATATCCTCAAAAGAGATGAACTAAGAGCCGTGATAAACAGTGCCGTCGTGCTCGGCTTCATTTGCTACAGCGGCGCCGTTCTGGTGCTGATGGTCGACGTCGGCCAGCCTTTGCGCGCATGGTTCACTTTCTGGCATCCGAACGTTCATTCCATGCTGACTGAAGTTACTTTCTGCATCACCTGCTACCTGACGGTTCTTGCGATCGAATACGCGCCTGTAGTTTTGAAGAATAGGAAACTCAAGGAGATCCCCGGTTTTCTCGTTTTCGAGTTCGAGCTTCACAAGGTCATGCCAATACTTGCCGGTGTCGGAACGTTCCTCTCATTCTTCCACCAGGGATCACTCGGCGGGTTGTATGGCGTCTTGCAGGGACGGCCGTTTGCATTCAGGGAAGGAATTGCGATCTGGCCCAGCACATTCTTCCTGTTCATTATCTCGGCCGCCGCTGCGGGACCGAGTTTCATTTTACTCAGCACATGGATGGTTTCGAGACTCAGCAGGAAGAAGCTGGTTAGCGAGAACGTTTACAGGCTCCTCGCAAAAATTTCCGGCGCCCTTCTGACCGTCTATGTCTTCTTGAAATCGATCGACACGCTCACCTGGCTCAACAGGACCGCTCCCGGGTTTGGATTGTCAGGAATGAGCTTCTTCCTCTGGGCACCGTTTAACGTTTGGATCCTTTTCGTTGAGATTATTGTCTTCGGTCTCATCCCCGCAATGTTGATGCTCGTCGGGAGCGGCAAGCTCAGGCTTGGCTGGCTCGTCCTTTCATCGTCCCTCGTTTGTTGCGGGATACTATTGAACAGATTCGTAATGACAATACAGACGCTCGCGTTGCCGACGCTGGCATTCGACAAATTCATGCTGTATACGCCGAGTTGGCAGGAAGTTGCCACGTTCCTCTTCGTGGTCGCGTACGGCACAATCATCTATTCGCTCTCGTTCCGGTACCTGCGCCTCTTTCCACAGGAAACCGACTTGAAGCAGAATCCGAGGAGATCATAAAATGCTTCCGTGGGTCTACGGTTTTACCTGGGAAACTGGAAACGTCCTTTTCCTGACTATCTTCTACGTCGTCAGCGGAGTGATTCTTGCGGCCTGTGGGATTGCCGCGCGCCGTGCGCTGCGAGATCTGAAGTCAACCCGCATAGATGAAATAAAATGGCATGTAGACTTCGAGGATATCCCGTCCTTTGCAAAGACATGCCGCCACGTTTTTACGGGCGAGCTCAGCAACCGCGTGTGTCACAATGGATTCGATTGCCGGACTTGCAGACTGCACGCTGACCTTACGAAGGTTTCGCGCCCGACCGCCCCCCTCGATCCGCCGCACTCTCGCAGCACTCACAAAATCGGCACCTCAGTTTTTGGCCTGCACATGCCGGCCGACCGGTTGTACCACCGCGGGCACACGTGGGTGAGAAGAGAAAGCGACGGGAAATTGACAGTCGGCCTCGATGATTTTGGAGAACGAATGATCGGCAGAGCTTCAACCCCGGAGTTTCCCTCAGTCGGGACGAAATTAGTAACCAATGGGACCGGGTGGTTCTTCAGGAGAGGTGAGTCGAGGATCAGAATCCTTTCACCCGTGGAGGGAAAGGTAGTCGCGGTCGGCGGCCGGGGAAAGGGTTTTTATCTGAGAGTGGACACCGGCAACGACTGCGACCTGCGGCATCTGCTCAAAGGCGTAGAGATACAACCATGGATAATGACGGAACTCGAACGGCTGGAAATTGCTCTCAGCACAGAAGAGGCAGGCGTAAGTCTGGCAGACGGCGGCGAGCTCGTCGAAGATATGCCGGCCAACTATCCCGGCGCCGACTGGGACAGTTTACTCGGGGAAGTTTTTCTGGAACCGTAGCCACAAACCTTGCGAATGTTTCCGCGTAAGTCCCGGCCCACGCCTCTGTGCCGAAACGAAACCACGGCGATACTACGGCGTGCAGGCATGCCGTGACACGACCATGCAGGATCAGAATCCGTGGCCCTATCTCTCTATCTCATACTTTTTAATCTTCTCGTAAAGTGTCGATCTGTCGATGCCGAGCACCGAGGCAGCCTCTTTTATGTTTCCCTGAGTGCGTTTGATCGTAGCTTCTATCACCTGCTTCTCGACAACCTGGAGGGGGATGTTGTCCGGAACATTCCACGATTGCTTCTTTAAGCCGTTCTGTTCGAGGAATCCGAAATCTTCGCCGCTCAGAATGGTGTTCTTGCATGTCACCATGGCCCGCTCGACAGCGTTCTCGAGTTCACGGACGTTGCCCGGCCAGTTGTAGTCCATCAACACTTTCAGGCCGCCTTCGCTGACGTCGTCAATTTCCTTTCCGAGCTCGTGTGAAAGGCGTTCTATGAAACTCCTCGCAAGTATCGGTATGTCTTCACGTCTTTCTCTGAGCGGTGGTATCTGAATATTGATAACGTCGAGCCGGTAGTAGAGGTCATCTCTGAACGTACCGGCGGAAACAGCTTCCGAAAGATCCCTGTGTGTCGCGGCTATGACTCGTACATCCACCGTTATTTCCTCCGTGCCGCCGACGCGATAGAAGCTCCGCTCCTGCAACACGCGCAGCAAATCCATCTGCAGCTTCGGTGAAATATCTCCGATCTCGTCCAGAAAAATCGTGCCGCCGTCAGCGAGCTCGAATTTACCTTTCTTCTGCGCCACCGCGCCGGTGAACGCTCCCTTCTCGTGGCCGAAGAGTTCAGATTCAAGGAGAGTCTCGGCAAGCGCCGCGCATGAGACTCCGACAAACGGCTTCGAGGCCCTGTCACCGGAATAATGAATTGCCCTCGCGACCAGTTCCTTCCCGGTTCCGCTTTCGCCCCGGATCAAAGCCGTGCTCTTAAGGCTCGATATCTCCTGAACAAGCTCGAAGATGTCGTGCATTTGCGGATTCTTGCTGATTATGTCGTGGAATCTGTATTGTCTCGTCAGTTTCTTCCTGAGTATCAAGTTCTCGCGCTGGAGATTTTTCACTTTTATTATTCGCTCGACGAGTATCGATATCTCTTTCGGGTTGCATGGTTTGACTATATACTCCTGGGCACCCTCCTTCATTGCGGAGATCGCGGTGTCGACGGTCGCATAGGCAGTAATAATTATTATCGAGGCATCGGGACGGATCTTCTTTATCTCCATCATTGATTCGATCCCGTCCATGCCGCCCGGCATCTTCAGATCGATAAAGTAGATTGCGTAGTCCTTCTCGCCCGCCTTCTCGATCGCCGACTTTCCGGAGGCGGCGGAATCAACGCCGTAGCCGTCTTCCCGCAGCCACGCCACGAGCGACTCTCTCATCACCTCTTCATCATCGACAACGAGTATTTCCCATTGCGTTTTCATCTGCGAAACTCCAAGATTTTGTTCTTCTTCGTTTCTTTCCTGAGCTCTGTAAGTTCCTCTTCGAGCACTATCCAGCAGCTGCGACAGAAGTCTTCCGACTTCACATCGATCTGAAGTACTTCCGTCGAAAGCGACATGAGACATGACCTGTCATGGCAATGCACCAGGCCGAAAGTGTGCCCGAGCTCGTGCGCCGCTTCCTTCCGCGCTCGCCGCATTTTAAGTTCCTTGTCCGGCGGCAACCCGTAAAATTCCTGCGACAGCCTGGCGAGTGAGACGAGCGCCGCTTTTCCTGCCAGCTGTGCCTGTCCGTATACGAAAGTGACCATGGGGATAAACAGGTCAGCCTCCGTTATGGCCAGGAACTTTGCGGCGTCCGGCGGACGAACACGGGCGAGATTCTGCAGCATCAGGGCGGAACTGAACTGCCGTCTGCTTTCTTCGAATGCGTAATCGGGATCCGGAAATGACGTGTACATCTCGACCTCGAATCCGAACATCCCTCTCACATGACGTGCTATCATCGTCACAACGTCTTCATTCACCGCTCCGACCATCGACACGTAAATCTTTCCCATCAGGCTTTCGCCCCGGCCGGTTCGCTCGCCTGTGCCTGCCCCTTTTTGATCGGGATGGTCACCCTGAACGTAGTTCCGACACCGACGGTGGTATCTACTTCGATATCTCCGCCGTGAGCATCGACGATTCCATAGACGACGGATAGACCGAGACCTATTCCCTTCACTTCGCCTTTCGTCGTGAAGAACGGATCGAAAATTTTAGGCATGACCTCTTTCGGTATGCCGTCTCCGTTATCAGATATTTCAAGGACGATAGATTTGTCTTCCTGCCTCGTCGTGATCGATAACGTACCGCTTCTCTTGTTCTGACATGCCTCGGCACCGTTCATGACCAGATTTATGATAACCTGCTGCATCTGCGGGCCATCACACTCCACGGGAGGCAATGTATCCGACAGGTGGAGCTCGAGGCCAATGTTCCCAAGCTCAAGCCTGTGCCTTAGAAGAAGAAGCGTGTTCTTGATTACCCCGTTCAGGTCGACATTCATGCTTTGCGGTTTCGATCTTCTTGAAAAGGCAAGGAGATCGGATACTATTCTTCCGACCCGGGTGGTCTCATCTATGATCTGGCCGATATATTTCCTGAACTCAGGGACACGGTCCTGCGGTATCCCGTCGTCTTTCATGATCCTGTCGAGGAGCATCGCGAGGTTCAGCACACCGGAGATGGGATTGTTTATTTCATGAGCAACGGTCGCAGACAATTGACCGAGGGATGCGAGGCGATCGCTCTGAAGCAGTTTCTGATGAGCGACCTCAAGTTGCTTCGTTCTGTCCTTGACCTTCAGCTCGAGATCCTGGGTAGCATGGTTGAGCTCAGCCATAGCTTTGTTGAGCCGTTCGCTCATCACGTTGAATTCATGCGCGAGTTCGCCGAGCTCGGAGCTGGAAGTTACCTCCACAACTTGATCAAGCTGCATACGGCTCACCGCTCTGGTTCCGACAATGAGCTTGTTTATCGGCCTGTCCACAAACCTGCGCGTGAAGAAGACGATAAAGAGGGCAATCAGAAGTATCTGTATCGCCGTCACGGCGAGAACTTCGGCTCTTGCTTCATCCAGCTTACTGTCGAGCGGCCTGAGATCGAACGCCACGTCGAGCACTCCCAGCACGCTCGTCGTTTTCGGGTGAGCGTGACACGCTGCTTCGCTGCAGGAGGACTCGTTGTAGATCGGAGTTACCATGGCAAGCTGTCTATCTCCGCCCGCTTGCCTGAAGATACGCGCGCGTGAAGAGGCGTCGATGTTCACAAGAGGCTGAGTAGAAGTATGGCACATGGCACATGCCTCCGCAGTCTTATTGACCTGCTTCTCGTCGACCGCCCTGGTCGAGAACATCACCCGCCCCTCTTTGTTGAAAATCCTGATCCGGCTGATACCCGGGTTTGCCGCGATGGTCCGCATCACTTCATAAGCGGCGGAGCGATCGTCGGCCAGCATCGCATGCCACGTCGCGCTCGCGATCCCTCTGGAAAGCTGGTCCGCGCCGTTGATCATGGCCTGCAGGATTACTCGTTCCTGATTTTTCAGGCTGATGTAACCGGAAATTCCCGACACGACCATGACTATGATTGTCAGGGAGATGATTATCTGCTGAGAAAGCCGTTTTGGCACGACACCTGACCCGCTTTCGAACTTTACTTGTAGCACTGTACCCTAAGTGAATTAACTCAAGGCAGGTGCTACTGCATACCGCATGGCCCCGGAGGCCAATCCACTGACGGAGACAACTTATGGAGGGAAATTCAGAGATTCAATTCAACGGACAGGAATGTGACCGCCGCCAACCAGAAGTCGGTTCCGAGCAGCTGACGGTCACTCCAAACAACAGCGAGTCCCTACGAGTTTTTGAAAGCAGTCTTCCCGGCGAAGCGGGCGGCTTTGCCCAGGTTTTTCTCGATCCTCATCAG
>JAJYOS010000248.1 GCA_021796055.1 Bacteroidota bacterium | reverse complement strand
TCAGGCTTCCTCTCTCACTTCTTGTTTTGAATCATAACCCCGCCACAATAACATGTGTCGGCGAGGAGGGGCACTTGGTGACAATCAAAGCAAGCGACAAATCGGTAAGTTGCAGGTTGACCGGTGCACCGGAATATCTTATCCCTTAATCTATGGTTTTGAAGACTCATCCTCATCGTTTTGGAGGTTTATTAGTATGTTGAAGAGATTTGTTCCCTCGTTGTTTCTCTTGATTATCTTGCCGAACGCGCTGCTGTTTGCACAGACTCAACCTTCCAATCTTCCCCCGCTGGTCTTTCCCGACGGAGTCGGTGTAAATATTCACTTCGTCAACGGTGCTTCAATGTGGTCTAACCGAGAAAATGTTGAAGACCCATCATACGGTCCTATAAATCGTTATATGCTCGACATGATAGCGGCGGCAGGGTTCAAATTCATCAGGATGGATATGTACTGGCAGGACATTGAGACAACGAAAGGGGTCTACGATTGGACTCCATACGATACTCTCGTCTCGGAGTTGGACCAGCGTGGCATCAGGGCGCTCTTCATTCTCGATTACAACGATACCCTTTACGCCAGCAGTACGATCTCGGCTGTGGTGGATTCGGCCGACCTCGCCGGATATTCAGCCTTTGCGGCTGCGGCGGTCAAACATTTTGCGGGGCATCATGTCGTGTGGGAGATATGGAATGAACCGAACAATACTATCAACTGGGAGCCGGGTCACAATGCGCGACAATACGAGGCTATGGTGGCTGCGGCGAGCAAAGCGATGCGTCAGGCCGACCCAACCGCGACTATAATAGCTCCCGCTATGGCTGGAATACAGCTGGCTTATCTCGACACATTATTCAGCGCCGGTGCGCTCAAATATATAAACGCGGTGAGTCTCCATCCCTATCGCGATAATCCACCACCGCCCAGAGTGCCTGAGACGGTTGGCTCTGATTTTCAGAATGTGAGAGCACTCATTGCTCAGTACGCTCCCGCTGGAGATACTATCCCTATCGTCAGCAGCGAGTGGGGGTATTCCACCTGCTCGCCATCACTGGGAGGAGTGTCTCGCCAGACACAGGCAGATTACTTTGCCCGCATGCAGCTCTTCAACCTGTATTCCGGCGTTCCGCTATCGATCTGGTATGACTGGATGAACGACGGTTTGATAGATAAAATCGGGCGGCATCGCGGAGTCGTCGATTATTACCTTAACCCGAAGCCGGCTTACATCACAGTCACTGTCTTGACACGGGAGCTGTCAGGCTACCGTGTGAGCGGACGATACAACGATGGTGACGCGTCGGACGTCATCCTGGTGATGGAAAATGCCGGGGATTCGGTCAAGGTGGCCGCATGGACGACCGGGGCTTCTCATCAAGTGAGTTTCCCTTTGGCTTCTCTGTCTCTGCCGGATACCGCGAGAACAATTTACTGGGTGAACACAAATTCCGACAGCGGTACATTGCAGGTCAGCTCAAGCAGTTTCACTGATACGCTAAGCGGCACGCCCAGGATTTACAGCGTGTCCCATCAACTTCCCGGGGTGCCCGTGCCGACGGTGCCCACTCCGGCATCTCCGGCAACGTCCGCGAGCAACGTCGCTGAAGACGCGCTGGTCACGTGGAATCCTTCGGCATCATATTTCCAGATTTCCTACCGCGTCCAGATTGCAACCGATTCTCTGGAAAACGGGGACGGGACTTACCGCTCGCAAAGCGTGGTTGTCGATACCGTAGTCTCGGATACTTCGCTGAAGCTGTCTCAGCCTCTTGATTCCAACAAAACATATTACTGGCATGTCAGTGCAGTAAACGTCGGAGGTGCGAGCGGCTACTCAGCAACTCAAGCGTTCAAAACAGGTACAGCGGTGGCTTTTGCTCCAACTCCAGCGAACCTTTTGCCCGCGCTCCTTGCTACTGTCGTTGCCCGGAACACGATCTTTTCCTGGCGGGGTTCTCATTACGCAGAAAGCTATCACTTTCAGGCCGCCACAGGTTATCCCGTTTACACAAGCGGCGATTCACTCGGTATGTTCCTGCGTCAGAACGTGCTTCTTGATACGGTCGTAACCGACACGTCGGTGTCTCCGGCATTTGCGCTCGATTCAAACACAACTTATTATTGGCACGTAGCAGCATTGAACGCTCTGGGATCGAGCGCATATTCTGCTACCTGGAAATTCACGACTGGTGCGGAACTTACGGCAATCGAGGAACCCAGCGGTGGCCCAAAGACATTCTCACTCTCGCAGAATTATCCGAATCCTTTCAACCCCACAACACAGATTGGTTATTCCATCCCAAGAAGCAGCTTTGTGACCTTGAAAGTTTACAATGTACTTGGTCAGGAAGTTGCGACTCTATTTTCAGGTACGGAGAGAGCGGGAAACTATGTTGCGTTATTTGACGCAAGGAGATTCGCAAGTGGAGTCTATTTTTATGAGCTACATGCTAGCAGTTACCTAAGCGTCAAGAAAATGGCATTGATCAAATAATTCAGTAGTAGACCGATGGCTTACGGGATAAAAGCGTTTGACATCAGAAGTCGTGGCAGGATAGAACAGGTTTCTATTTCCAATCCTGATACCCTGGATTTGACCGCTTACACTGTGGGTGACGACAAAGAGGTTTTCATCGCAATCATAAACAAAGAACATGGAACGGATGCACGTTCCGCCGATGTCAATATCCTGGTTGGTGCTGATTTCCTAGGTGCCGAGGTAATGTACTTGACTGCACCGGATAACTACCGTTTTGCCACCGAAGGGATAGCGCTTGGTGGCGAGACAATTAACAACGACGGCATTTGGAAGGCGAAATGGAACCGGCTTGCCTTTGGTGACCATGAGGCGCATACCGTTTCTGTGCCACCAACATCTGCTGCAATCGTGAGGATAAAATGACGACACAAGCTGCGATTCTCCTCGGCCTCGTAATCTACGGCATTCTCATGCTGGCCGTCTCGCTGTTCTGGATGAGGCGCGTCAAGAAACCGGCAGACTATCTTGTCGGCGGAAGGAGTCTGCCATCGTGGGTTCTCGCGGGTAACATTACGGCCGGAAGCATTGGTACAGGGGTAATTATCGGCGCGTCGGGGCTCGCGTATCAACACGGCTGGGCGGGGAGTGCGTATCCGATTGGACTTGGACTGGGCACAGCACTGGCAGGTTTGATGTTCGCCGTTATGCGACGGCACAAGTTTATGACGTTGAGTGAAGAAATTGCCTCTTATTATGGCAACAACCGGGTCGTGGTCGAGTTTTCAAATATCACATTGTTCCTGTCGCAGTTATGCTGGCTGACGGTCCAGATTATGGGCGGCGCGAGTGTCATAGCAGCTGTGACCGGTCTGTCTCCTGAAATAAGTGTTGTGATCGCCGGACTGATCACAGCTGGTATTGCGATTCCAGGTGGTTTCAAGAGCGTGGTCTACACTGACTTCCTCCAGGCTACCATACTGCTATCCGGTTTCGGTGTTATGACATACGCGGCGCTTCACAACGCCGGCGGCCTGTTCGGTTTGCGTCAGTCCGTCCCCCATAACTACTTCTCATTTCTGGGTGTCAGCTCTTACGGTGGATGGAAGATAGCGGGATTGATTGCAGCACTCTCGCTCAGTGTACTCGCAGATCCGGGAAGACGTCTTAGCATGTATGGTTCGCGAAGTGTAGGGGGCGCACGGGCATCGATGGTTATCGCGGGGACGACGGTCATCCTGTTCTCAGCAGTCATCGGTATTACGGGAATGTACGCCTTCCGCCTGAACCCGAAGCTGCCGGTCCCCGATGAGGCTTTACTTTGGCTGGTAATGAACATACTCCCGGTGTGGCTTGCCGCGCTCGTTGTCGTGTCAGTAACTTCCGGAATTTTCTCCTGCGCCAATGGTAATGCGATGGCGGTCAGCTCGTTCTTTGTCCGTCACATCTTTCCACTTGCAACGGGACGTTACCCGAATCGCCCGCTGCTAGCCGCCAGATTGTCACTTGTCGCTGCATTTGCTCTGTGCACGTTCATTGCCCTCCACGCAGGAACTATCGTCGGTTTCGTAATAAAATTTCTGCCGGTGACGATGAGCGGTCTGGCAATCATTATTATACTCGGCCGATTTTGGAAACGCGCGACATGGCAGGGGGCACTTGCTGCGCAGGTCATCACCCCTTTCGTGTCTCTCGCTGTCATGTTTTTCTTCCCGAAGTCCACCTTGAATAATGCAGTTCTGCTTGCCGTGCCGGGAGTGATTGCTCTCGTGGTGGTGAGCCTTGCCACTCCCCCGTCTTCCAGAACTTTTTCAGAGGTCGCGGAGGAATTAACCCGTGAGAGAGAAGCTATTGAAGGACAAAGTGGGGAAAAATTGGGAACAGGAGGTGTTGTTCACGGCGTTCAAATTGAAGATTCAATGAGTGCAACCAAATAGGAAAAAGGAGAATAGAGATGAACAAGTGGAACTTGAAGTTGTTTATGATAATTGCGTCGATGACGCTCTTCTCTGCCACGTCATGGTGCAGGGTCAGAGGAGACGCCCTAAAATCCAGCATGGAATCAGGTTACAGAATCGATAACCTGGTTAAGTATGTGAATCCGTTTTCAGGTACTGCGAGAGATGGTGACGAGTATCCCGGGGCGACAATGCCGTTCGGGATGATTCAATGGAGCCCCGACACGGGACCTCAGAGGCGGCTCGGAGGGTACAATTATGCCGACTCGGTTATTTATGGTTTCAGCGTTGACCATTTGAGCGGAGCAGGCTGCTTCTATGGAGGCGATTTTGCCTTCTCGCCGCTGCTCAATACCAGCGAGGTTGTCCCTCCCGTAGACCGGCTCGCGTTCCCTGAGCCATTCTCTCATGAGAACGAAACCGCGCATCCCGGATATTATTCAGTCAGGCTGAACAACGGGATCAGAGTGCAGCTCACCGCTACGGAAAGGACCGGATTCGGTCAGTTTACATTTCCCGCCCATGGCACGCCGACCATGGTAATTAACGCCGGAAGCAATATCATGAGCAGCTTCGAAATGGGTACCTCGGAAGTTTCAGTCCGTATTGATCCGTCCGCCCGCTCCATAAGTGGTGTTGCAGAATCCGGACATTTTTGCAGGACGAAATACGACACACAGCCAATTTACTTCTACGCCGTTTTCGACCGTCCCTTTGCAAGTTACGGTACATGGGGAGACTCGACTCTTCTTAAAGGTGAGACAAACGGTGAAGGGAAGACCGCTGGCGCTTACGTTACATTCAATCTCTCAAAAGGCCGCACGGTCCTCGCCAAGATAGGTGTTTCATACGTGAGCGTTGCTAACGCGAAAGCCAATCTCGAAGCGGAGAACCCGGTATCGCGTTTCTCATCGAGGGATTTTGATGTTGCGGTTCGTAATGCAAACCGGATTTGGAATTCATGGCTGAACCGTGTTCAGGTATACGGTGGTACAACTGCGAACCGGAAGACTTTCTACTCGATGGTGTACCACACGCTTCTCGGACCGACCATCTGCTCGGATGTGAATGGTGAGTATCCCGGCGCCGATGGTAATGTCCATGAGATTAAGAAGGGGCACCTGATGTACACAAATTTTTCGGGATGGGATATATATCGTAGTGAAGCACAGTTTCTTGCCATGATAGCTCCGGGGCGCGCGAGTGACATGGCACAGTCGCTGCTCCTTGATTATCAGCAGGGAGGCACATTCCCGCGCTGGCCCGTGCCGAACATGGACAGTGGTGTGATGATGGGAGACCCAGCCGCGCCGATCATCGCTGACTTCTATGCCTTTGGTGCGAGGAATTTTGACGTAAAAGATGCGTTCGACGGCTTGATGCGTGCTGCGACAGACACGACTGTCTATGCCCCTCTTGCCCATACGTACGAGCGTGACGCGCTTGGAGATTATTTGAAATTAGGTTATGTCCCTGAGCATCAGAAAGGCGGATACGGGAACGTTTCAATGACGCTTGAATACAACTCGGCTGATTTCGCATTGTCGAGGATGGCGGAGAGTTTAGGTCGTAAGTCCGACGCCTCTTTGCTTCTGAAACACGCTCAGAACTGGATGAACCTGTACAATCCTGAGAGCGGTTATATGCAGATGAAACGAGTGGACGGTACGTGGGCTCCCGGTTTCTCCGACACTGTTCTCACCTACGATTACGATCAGGCTTATGTTGAAGGTACGGCATCGCAGTACGTGTGGATGGTGCCGTTCAACCTGAAAGGTTTGGCAGAAAAGATGGGAGGATTGAAAGTAGCGGCGGCACGACTGGACACCTTCTTCACTAAGTTGAACGACGGCACCCGATCGCGGTATGCTTATCTCGGTAACGAGCCATGTCTGGAAACGCCTTGGGAATTTGACTTCTTCGGTGAGCCTTACAGAACGCAGGATGTGGTTAGACGAGCTATGACGCAGCTGTTTTCTTACAAACCTGACGGGTATCCCGGCAACGATGATCTTGGTGAAATGTCGTCATGGTACATCTTTGGAGCACTCGGGATGTATCCTGAACTTCCCGGTTCCGATGTACTTGTGCTTGGTAGTCCACTGTTTCCCAAAGCAATTCTGCACTTGCCGCACGGAGATGTGACGATAATCGGGCGTGGAGCCAGAGCGGACGCTCCGTATGTGCACGCAATTACGGTGAACGGTAAGAGTTGGACTAAGCCGTGGATGACATATTCGGACATCGAGCATGGCGGAACGCTGGTTTACAAATTGAGCTCGACCCCCGACAAAACTTGGGGAAGCGCTTCGAGCGAAGCACCACCATCATATCACTAAACTCAGGAAATAGGTGGCTTCATGAAAAGGTATCATACCTTCGCGCTCGTGTAATGTGGTATGATAATCTCGAATCGCATGAGGTTTATCCCAACTTCCCCAATGCAAAAGGATATTGGGGAGTGTTCTATCCGACGCTGACTCTCGATCCATATCACAGCCTCTTCTGCCTCATTCAATCGGATACGGAGGGAGTTTATGTGGAGGCAGCTACAAATCAATTCTCCAGTGCAGGATTGGCGAGTTCCGTACGACAGCCTCATCAATTATGGGAGGGAGCGCGCAGAAAACGGAGTTCATGCAATACAGCTCGTCGGATGGAACACAGGCGGACAAGATGGTCATGATCCACAAATGTCCACAGGCCCTCATCTGGGAACGACGGAACAGTTGCGCGAAGCGATCAAGAAGATACAGGCTATGGGGGTACACATTTTCCGTTGACTTTAGCTTACGGGAAGAAGGTCGATAAACTGCGCAAGCGGTATAAAGATTACCTGTGGTACGCAAAGTTCCACGACACGATTGGCGCCAAAGTAACAGCAAACGGCGGCTGTCGCTATTCGGTTTTCGATGCGAAGGACCGTAAGCGCGCTGTCGTGGTTATCAACATGGAGAACAACAGGCCGATAACAGCGATCGTGAAGCTTCCACATGCGCGTAAACTTGTCGTCGCGACACCGGAGCACCAGGAAGCATTACCGACCACGGGCAGGATGCGTATCCCGGCCCAATCTGCGGCAGTAATAATGGAGCAATGACTCTTAAGAATCCCATAGTGAGGATACAACTAGAGACGTGGACGAGAACCCCGATCTTGAAGATGGAACACTCGAATCCAACTCAAATTCGAGCGTGAATTTCCACCAAACCGACTTTTCGTCCACGTCTCTAGCGAAGCTACGCCTCCCCGAAGGGGTCCTTCGGACAAACCGCCGAGACCCAATACTCGCAAATCACCGGAACCCTTCTTGTCTGTACGCTCCAAGACCCATATGTTATAACCAAATCTTAAGGAGCAGATGTCTGATGATGGTTGTCCATTTTCCTTTGCTCGCCCAAAGGAAAACGGACAAAAAGGAAAGGGCGGCCCGCGAAAATGGTTTCGCTCCGCCGTCGGCGGATCGGAACCGTCCCGTCCCCCTGTATGGGAGGCGATTTTAATATACGGTGGTTCGTGCATCATGGAGGAGACTCCAAAAATCGCCTCTTCAGGTAACCTGTTAGATTCTGTGGAAGGGGGACGGAACTCCATTTTCGCAAGGGCCATTATTAACATTGCGTTTTGCAAGAAAACTTGTCTCATTTGTCTAAGTTTTGATATATGAAGTTACCTAGTGCAGTGTCTCATAAGTTCCTTGAATTAACAAATAAGACAAAGTGCCCCCGAACCGAAACAAAAATCGCTACTATTTGTCATTCCCGCGTGCTCTCCCCTTTGTCGTTCCCGCATGCTTTTGGCGGGAACCCATGTCTGTCCACTTCCAGATTCCCGATGCCGCCTTGCGGCATGCCGCATACTCATATAGAATAATTGAGCGGCATAAAGGCATTTCCCGAAGGGATCCCGTTGGGACGGGAATGACAAATAGTAGC